>CAZHEC010000075.1:0-5942 GCA_964531465.1 uncultured Nitrososphaeria archaeon
TGATGTTGTCTAGGTCCACGTGCCACTTATCGTTCACCTTCTCGGCAACCTTAAGCACAGCCTCGACCACAAGGTCTGCTAGGAAGTCGGCCTCCTCGGCTACAAGCTTGCTCACCATGGCGGTCTTGGCGACCTTCTTAAGGACCTCCTTATCGGCAGGCTTGATAGGTATCGCTATCTTGTCATATATCTCTAGGGCCTTGGTCGCAGCCTTCTTGTATCCCTCTATTATGACTGAGGGGTGAACCTCCTTCTCGATGAGTTCCTCGGCCTTGGCCAGGAGCTCTCCTGCCAGAACCACCGAGGTTGTAGTTCCGTCTCCTACCTCGGCGTCCTGGGCCTTAGCCACCTCAACGAGCATCTTGGCGACAGGGTGCTCCACATCCATCTCCTTGAGGATGGTTGCACCATCATTGGTTATCACCACGTCTCCGAAGCTGTCCACCAGCATCTTATCCATTCCACGAGGCCCCAGAGAAGACTTCATGGTCTCGGCGATGATCTTGGCGACCATTATGTTGTTGAGCTGGGCCTCCCTACCCCTAGTCCTCTGGGTCCCCTCCTTGAGTATAATTACAGGTGTCCCACCAGCATGGGACGGTGCAGACATACACACTCACCCCACAACACTATAAGATTTCCAGAAAGTAGCCTCCCCAGGCTATTTATAAACTTACAGAGCCTTCTCCGATGTCTGATCCATCATATTTAAGCTGGCGGCGGAACCCCCGGCACGGCATCTAATTAGGCTTTTACTCTTGGTCATATTCTTGGAGTTATGGGCGTGGCCAACCCTCCTTATGCTCACTTTGTCGGCATGCTCTCCCGTTATGGCTGAGAAAGTTTTATGTGTAAGTCGGGGGTCATACCTTCCCCGCTGTAGGAGGTTGGGATGTGATGAAGCTCATATCGGTCAAGATGCCTGAGGCACTCATAGAGGGGATGGACGAGCTAGTCAAGAAGGGTGTCTACCCTAGCAGAAGCGCCGTGATGAGGACCGCCGTAAGAGACCTACTCAAGAAGGAGCTCTGGAAATAAGGCGCCTAGGAATAAACGGGATGCTCTTGACCGTAACAATCCGGCCGTAGAAATAACGCATATCAGAGATATACTCGGCGTATAATATCTCCTCCCTCCCCTCCCCCGCATAATATTTTATGAAGGGTGCTGGCGGCGGCTCCCTACTCTCAAGGTAGAAGAAAACTGGGAGGGCGTTTGCCTCGTAGTAGTCGAAGAACGGTGCTATGAGGCCAAGTATATGCTTCTCCCCGGATCTCTTACAATGGAGTATGGGAGGGGAGACTGTATTATCGCTCATCATCATGAGAACCCTGACGAGGGAGCCTATATCCCTAGCCTTAACAGCCACAGGCTTCTCCCTAAGCACACGCCTCCTCGAGAGCGCCTTAACCAGCAGCTCAGGCTCCTCAGCAGTCTTCATAATCGGGCCATAGAGATACCTCGTGTCATCTGTGCTGTTCGTGAAGAAAGCGTCCTCCTTATCCAGAGCCGTGTATGCCACATAGCTTCCAGGCTCATCCTCAATGAAAGTGTATGCGAAGATAGGGAGGTTCCCACGCCAATAAGGAATCGAGGAGAGATGACCCAGCACAACCTTACCCTTATGCTCGAAGCTCCAGAAGAGTGGCTGAACATCAGACCTACTCATAGCAAGCCTCGCAAGATTCCTAAGGTCAACAACCTCAACCGGGATCGGAGGCTTCCTACTCCTCTCCACGACTACCAACTCTGCTCACTAATCCATATATTTATGCATTCTTTAATAGATTCCCAGGTCTACGAAGCAAAAGCATCAAAAATCAAATGTTATTTACCTCAATTCTGATAAAAATATTGTGATCCTGACAGGAATTGACGTAGGGACAAGCAGCATTAAGGCTGTTGGGTTTAATTTAGATGGAGATAAAATTTTTAATTATAAAGAAGACATAGCATTATACATTCACGGTGAATATGTAGAGCAAGATCCTAACGAAATATACAACAAAATTTTAAAGTTAATAAGAAAAATACTGATAAACCATAGAAACGAAAGCATCGTAATAGGGCTGACCTCCACATCCCCTAGCTTAGTGGCATTTCGATCTGATGGTAAACCATTAAGTAATGTAATTACATGGCTTGATAGAAGAGCAAAGCATGAATGTAGAAAAATAACAGATAAACTAGGAGTAAAGAATATTTACTTAAAGACTGGATTGTATCCCGACTCAATCTTTACTGCCCCGAAAATTATGTGGTTAAAGGAAAATATGTCCAAAATTTTCGTAGAGGCGGACTATTTCACCCAGGTTAAGGATTACTTATTTTTTAGATTAACTGGGGAGCCCTTAACGGATTACTCACATGCTAGCGAAACTTTACTCTTCAACATTCACGAAATGAGATATTATGATGATATACTCGAGATTTTAGAACTTGACGAAGAAAGACTCTTTACTCCGACTAAGTCAGAGTTCACGTCAAATATACGTGTTAATGTATTAAGTCAAATAGGCTTCAACAAGTCCAAAGTTCTTATCACATTAGGCGGCGTTGATTCTGCTTGTGCAACTTTAGGAGTTGGTGCAATTTCAACCGGCATCATAGCCGATATAACAGGAACATCCATGTGCTTAGATGCTTCCTCCGAAAAATTAGTTTTGGATAAAGAGATGAGATTTGAGACTTATCTACATGTTCTTCCTGGAAAATATATTATTGAGGCATCTTTACCAACTGCTGGGAAAGCTTTATCCACAATGCTTAACCTGATTAATTACAACACATATCTCGATAAAAGTTTTTCTGATGAACCTTCAGGAATTATTTTCCTACCCTTTCTATCAGGAACACGTAGCCCTGATTGGGATCCAAATCTCAAAGGGCTAATCTACGGGCTATCCTTAACACACTCACGTGAAAAATTGGTGAGAAGCATCTATGAGGGCGTAGCTTTTTGGGAAAGAAGTATCATCGAAGGATTTAATGATTTGGGATTAAATGTAAGGGAGGTGAGATGCGGGGGTGGTGGAGCAACAAAATATTGGTTACAGGTGAAATCCGATATAACAGGTATTACACATGCTCTCATGCGTGAGATAGACGCTTCTGCTTTTGGAGCGGCTTTGATAGCCGGTAAGGGTGTAGGCGCTTATTCAAGTTATGAAAAAATAGTTGAAGAGGTTGTTAAAGTTGATGAAATTATGAATCCCAGAAAAGAATATTTCGAGATATATGACTCATTGTATGAGAAATTTAAGAAGTTTTGGAGTTTTTTAAGAAAATTATAGGTCTCTTATTTCTTCTTGATATCAAATTTATCTTCTGCTTCACTAAATACTCTGTCAAATATTTCAATAGCTCTATCAATCTGATTCTCCGTTATATTGAGAGGAGGTGAAAGGGCAAATCTATTCCCGAAGTATCCTGACTTCTTTACCAGCATTCCAAGCTGCAGTAATCTTGATGCCATCCATTTTGTCTCTTTTTCTGCGGGCTTTTTTTCACTATTACTTACGAATTCTATACCTATATACAGACCCTTTGCCTGAACATCACCTATTATAGGGTGGATCTCTTCAAGATCCCTCAAACCTTTTAAGAAGTATCTTCCTTTTCTTTCAGCCTGTCCAGCAAGGTCTTCTTTGAGAATTATCTCGATGGTTTTTAGCGCTGCTGCAGCTCCTAACATGTAACCTGCAAACGTCGTTGAGAATGCTCCAGGACCCCATGAATCCATGATATCCTTCTTACCTATAACGGCAGAATATGGCAGGCCCCCTGCTATAGACTTGCTAACCAATGTTATGTCAGGCTTAACGTCATTGTAATGGTCTACAGCCCACAGCTTGCCTGTTCTTCCCCAACCTGTCTGAATCTCATCAACTACAAATAAAATGTCTTTCTCCTTTGCAATTTTATAAAGCTCATCCAAATATCCTTCTGGTGGAATTATGTAGCCCGCAGCACTTTGGAATGGTTCAATAATAAATGCTGCGACGTTTGTTAGCCCTCTATCGAGATTTGAGAGGCCATAATAAGAGGACTTAAGCATGTAATCTATATAGTTGATGCATGCCATTCCACAAGTATCTTTGTTAAGCCCGAAGGGGCATCTATAACAGTATGGAAAAGGGAACCTGACAACAGCCGTGTCTGCCGGTGGGACTGGGTATGTCTGAGACCATGTAGAAAAGGATGATGTTAAAGCCGAAGTTCCAATACTTCTTCCATGATAGTCTCCCCAATGGGTAGCTATATAAGCCCTTCCAGTATAAGATCTAACAAGCTTCATCGCTATCTCATTTGCATCGGTACCTGTTACGCCATAGAAAACTTTCTTGGGTGGTTCTCCAGGTGTTATTTTCACAAGAAGTTCAGATAACCTTATCCTAACCTCGTTAAGCATTTCACCATACTGACTTATTTTATTATATTGCTCTAATAATGCGTTTAATACCTCGGGTCTATGATAACCTATATTGTTAACGGAGAAGCCAGCCATCATATCGATATATTCTCTACCATCAGCGTCATATATTGATGCTCCTTCTCCTGCTTTTTCTATGATGGGCGGAGCGTCATATAGACTAAAAGGCATAGCACCTAATGACTCTACATTAAGGGCTCTACGGAGCAGTTCAAGACTCCTTTCACCAAATTTCAATTTTTCGGCATTTTTTAAGATTGTGTCTGCGTCAAGCTTTAACAGCTTCTTTTTTCGATGGATCTCTTTAATAATCTTATCTTCAGGCATTACATCATCACGCTGATAACCAGCATTTATAGATTTTCTTTATTGAACGACAAGTAAATGATTTTCGTTGATATCAACGTAGATTTCATCTCCTTCCATGTATCCTGGATCATCTTTAGCCATAACGTCTATAACTATTGTTTTATCTCCAATCTTAACTTCATATCTGACAATTTTTCCAAGAAATTCTTTCATCAGTATCTTACCCTCTGATGAATTTCGGCGGGGTTGCCTTTTTGTGAGTTTAGCGTGTTCGGGCCGGAAACCCAGCAGTATTCTTCCGTCACTAATATTATGGGCGTGTCTTAATGTAAATTCTCCGAGTTCGGTCTCTACCGTTATTTTTTCTCCAATACTTTTTATGACCCTGCCTTCTATGAAGTTGGTGTGGCCAACAAATGATAAGACAAATTCATTATTACTATTGTTATATACTTCATATGGAGTTCCTACGGAAACAACTCTTCCATTATTCATCACAGCAACTTTGTCGCTTATTGCTAATGCTTCTTCTTGATCATGTGTTACGTATATTGTTGTTATTCCAAGACTTCTTTGAAGCTTTCTTATCTCTCTTCTCATTTCAATTCTTAATTTAGCATCCAGATTAGATAACGGCTCGTCAAGTAAAAGTATCTTAGGATTTACTACTAATGCTCTTGCAATCGCCACTCTTTGTTGCTGACCTCCTGAAAGCTGATGGGGGTATCTGTTTTCTAAACCTTCTAGCTGAACCAGCTTTAATGCTTCTTTAACCCTCTGCCTAATCTCACTCTTAGGAATCTTCTGTATTCTTAGTCCGAAGGCTACATTCTCGAATACTGTCATGAAGGGCCAGAGCGCATAGTTTTGGAAGACCATGCCGACTCCTCGCTTATATGGGGGAAGACGTGTTACGGGTTTGTTGTCAAATAGTATCTCTCCATGTGTAGGCTCTTCTAACCCTGCTATCATCCTCAGAGTTGTTGATTTTCCTGAACCTGACGGTCCGAGGAAAGTAAAGAATATACCGTGCTCTATGGTAAGATTCACGTTATCGACTGCGACATCTTTACCAAAAACTTTTGTTAGGTTAATAAGATTAACATTAACCATTTAAGATCACCTGGAAATTATAATTTTATCGTGTTTAATAAAGCTTAGTCTCATTCTAGAATAACCTCAGCCCACCTGCGGATCTCTT
>CAZHEC010000076.1:0-5914 GCA_964531465.1 uncultured Nitrososphaeria archaeon
CGCCCTCAAGCCTCTTAAGCCTCTCCACAGCATCGGACAAGCCAAGACCAGCCAACCCAGAACCCCAGCCACACCACACAGAAATAAAATAAAAACCCATCCCCCAAAACCCCTAAAAACACCCAAAACAAACACAAACACAGAAGCCCGGTCGTCTAGCGGCCAAACAAACCTGGTCAGAATGGGCCACGGATCCCGGGCTTTGGATCCTTGGCCGCGGGAGGGGAGACCCGGGGACCTGGGTTCGAATCCCAGCCGGGCTATATCCTTTCTTTTTGTATCGTGTTTGGTGGGTTGTTCTTGATTTGTGAGGGTAAGGGTTTATGGGCTGGTTGTTTTGTTAGGGTTGGGGGTTGTGGTTGGGGTCTGTTGGGAGATATATTGGGGAGATGTATGGTTGGGTTCCGTCCGGGTATAGGTCTCGGGTTGTTATACCTTTTTCGCCCCTCATTCTTGAGGCTCTTAGCATGGCTAGGGATAAGAGGTCTAGTCAGATAGCGTTCAGGAAGGCGTTGGTAAGGATTGGGAGGTTCATGGCGTATGAGATCTCGAAGGATCTGCCTGTTGAGGAGTATTGGGTTGAGACCCCTCTCGGGAGGGCTAGGGGCTTTAGGGTTGCAGGCGACATAGTTATAGTTGAGGTCTTGAGGGCGGCCATACCCTTCGTTGAGGGCATGCTTAAGGTGTTTAAGGATGCCAGCGTGGGGATAGTGAGTGCCAGCAGAGGCCCCGCCCCAGAGTTCAGGATAGAGGTCAATTACGCCAAGATACCCTCGATAAATGGGAGGATCGTCATAGTGGCGGACCCCATGCTGGCCACGGGAAACACCCTCATAGAGGTTACGGAGAGAGTTATGGGAGAGGGGAGGCCGAGTAGGCTGATATTCGCCACGGTCGTCTCCTGTCCACCCGGAATAAGTAAGATACTTGGACGCTACCCAGAGGCGAGATTATACACGGCTGCAGTAGACCCAGAACTCAACCAGAAGGGATACATAGTTCCAGGACTAGGAGATGCAGGAGACCGATGCTTTGGGCCAGACCGCCCACATCCAATAAAATAGTGTTTTGGGAAAACCGTTAATACAAATAGCATCCCATTGCGGGAGACATGAGGCCAGGGTTCCGTTCAGGATTGGTAGCTGGAGCCCTGGCGCTCTTCGTAAGCTTTCTAGCTAGATTGTTCCTCGGCTGGGTCTATCTCCCTGAGCTCGGAGCCCAGACCTTCTACTCTATTATCCCAGGATGGTTGGAGTCTATGCTGATACAGGTGATGGGTGAGGCGGGGAAGTACTCGGCCGTGTTGGGTGCCACTCTCGTTAACCTTGCTTTGTTTGGGTTCATGGGCTTGGCCTCGGAGTATCTGGTTGGTAAGCCTGCGTGGAGGAGGGGCCTCGTCATGATGGCTATCTCATACATCACCTTGATAGGAGTCTCGGCTATTCTGCTAATCTTTAACCAGATATATAGAGGCGGGGTGGTGTGGCCCCTACTACAGCTCCTCATACCATCCATAATCTATGCATCAACCATAACCTGGATTATGAAGCCCACCATAGTCTCATGCCCTACACCCACCCGACCAAAGATACTCCACCGCAGGAGACTCCTAATAAAGTCGGCTGCAGCGGGAGCCGTAGCCACGGCACTTCTCCTCTATGGGCTAGACATCTTGTTTAGGGACCGGGGAGCTGGGGTGCCAGGCGGGGGAAGTGTTGAGTCATCCAAGGATATCTTCTCAAGCAGTGCTGTGAAACCCCTACTAGATAATGAGGTTACGCCCACGGACCTCTTCTATAGGGTGGATATAAACTTCCTCACACCCAAGATTGATGCATCCATGTGGAGTCTAAGGATTCATGGACTTGTTGAGAAGGAGATAACCCTGACATACCCGGAGCTAACTTCCCTCCCCTCCGTGGAGGAGTATGTTACTCTTGAATGTGTCAGCAACACCGTGGACGGAGACCTAATCAGCACTGCCAAGTGGCGTGGCGTTCCTCTTAAAATCTTACTCGATTTAGCCGGACTATCAGAGGGGGCAGACTACATAGTCTTCAAATGCCGTGATGGATACGATGTTGGGATACCTCTTGAGCGAGGATTAATGGATACCTGCATACTCGCATACGAGATGAACGATGAGCCTCTTCCACCCGAGCACGGGTTCCCTGTAAGGGCTATTGTCCCAGGACTCTACGGCATGATGAACGCCAAGTGGGTTGAGGAGATAGAGATTGTAGGTAAAGAGTATAAGGGGTTCTGGCAGAGAAAGGGCTGGACCAACAAGGCCGAGTACAAGACCCGCTCCATGATAGTTATACCAGGCGACGCACCAGTTAGGAGGAGGTTCAGGGGGCTAGGTGAAGGGTCCAGGGAGATACCCAAGGATAGGACGATTATAGCAGGTATAGCATTTGCGGGCGATAGGGGGGTGGAGAAGGTCGAGGTAAGCGTTGATGGCGGTAAAACGTGGGAGGAGGCAAGCATAAAGGATCCCCTCTCCAACCTAACCTGGGTCATCTGGGCCGCCGAGTGGACCCCAACCCAAGCCGGCCCGCATAAAGTCGTTGTGAGGGCGTATGATGGCAAGGGAAGGGTCCAGGAGGCCAAGGTAACTCCACCCTTCCCGGAGGGAGCAACAGGATACCACGTCCTAGAGATAAGGGTAATCGAGAAATAAGCCCCCATCCTATAAGCCACCATGGGCGATGTCTTCGCCGAGGCCGATGGATCAAGGGAAGCAGCCGAAATAAGGGGAGACTCGGTAGAGGATATGGTAACTAGGCACGGGGTAATAACGCCTGACAGACTTATTCTACACAATTACCCGATAAGCAACCCGACCACAATATTCAATCCAAGCATAATCTACGATCCCGGCGAAGAACTCCTAACAATCTATGCCCGCATAATATTCGGATACTACATGTATGTGAGCAGCATAGTTGAGTTCAACATCCCACTGGAAGACTTGTCGACAGGCGCCATCAACACCCACAAGTATACGGGCAGCATAGTGGTTTATCCTTCTAATAGATATGATGTCTGGGGAACAGAGGACCCCAGGGTTTATAGGTTTAATGATGCTTTGGCGATGACCTATGTCGGGCGGACCATCAACTACTTCAACCCAGCCATAAGGAGGAATAGGACTATACCCATCACGGCCTATTATGATGAATCCCTCAGGAGATGGTCTAAGAGGTTCGTGTTCATCCTGTCAGATGAACTTGGTGGAGTCATAAGCAATAAGGATGCATTCATGCATGAGTCATCCGACGGCTCGCAGTATCTTCTGCATAGACCCCACATGTCTGATGAATCATATCACCTACTCATCAGCAGGCTCGACGACAAAGTTAGGGTTAGGGTAGGGGGCCTCGAGGAGATTATCCGAAAGGATTGTGTAGAGGTTCTTAAACCCGCAAAATTTGAAGGAAAACTCGGATGGTCAGCCCCCTTAATGAAAAGAAAGGACAGGCTAATAGTCTTGATACACGCAACAGACAGGGAGGACATCACCTACCGTGTTTTCGCAGCCGAGATAACTATTAAGAGGGATGAGATAGCGGTTGAGGCAGTTACACCCCGCTATATAATGGAGCCTAGGACTCCATATGAGATTATGGGTGAGAGGCCTATGGTGGTCTTCCCATGCGGGGCAACACCGATAAGAGACGACCTATACGCTGTAGCTTATGGTGCGGCGGACAACATGGTGGGTGTTGGGACGCTATCCCTTAGCAAGCTCATCTCGGAACTAGATAAAGGAAGAATCTATTAACTCATCGCAAAGATTCTCCGTATCCCTATAACTAGTGCGGCTGCTTCAATCCCTATGCTTACCTGGATTATTAGGTGTGTTAGGTTGAGCTGGTATAGGTATGAGTAGATTGACGCACCTATTACTGTTGAGGCGTGGAAGATTGATGAGAATAATCCATATCCCATGGCCCTTAACTGATGCTGAAGATAGTCTGCTACGGCAGCCCTCATAACGGTCTCGGCTGAGCCCATAGAGAGGCCCCACAGGATAGCTGCCGAGTAAAGCCCCATCCTGCCGCCTTGGAGAAAGATTGCCGGTGTAATGAGTGATGTCGTGAGTGGTTGAACTAAGAGGGCCCGTCTACCTATCCTGTCATAAAGCATCCCTAGGGGGAGGGCAGACAAGGCATCCGACAGCATGGCGACCAAGTAGATTAATGGAACCTCAGCGGGAATTAGGATATTTTGCTGGACCTGCGTTTGTAGGTAATGGGATATTATGGCCCAGTGAATTAGCCCCATGCCGGCCAGTGATGCGAAGATAAGATAGTCTCTGAACCCCCTACTTAGCCTCAGCTCTCTTCTAGACTTTAGCGAGGATCTGGGGGTTGGATACAGCCTATATGCAATAAGCAGGATTAGGGGTGCGAGTATCCCGGGCACTATGAGGGATGCGAAGGCGAGCCTGTAAGACTCAACCACGGATTCCCCACCTAGAAGTATTATAGACGAAACGGCCCCAGGACCCAGAATCGCTCCCACCTGATCTAGTAGCTCGTGTAGCCCGAAACCCTTACCTCTCCCAACGCCCTCTGAGACCTCGGATAAGATCGTGTCCCTCACGGGTGCCCTGAGACCCTTCCCAAACCTCTCCACATAGTATAGGAGGATTACCTGGGGCCATTGCCTGGCCAGGGATAGTAATGGAAGAGATAGCACGGATAAGTATCCTAATACGAGGATTGACCAGTAGAGCCTCGGGGATGGATGCCTATGAGCCAGGTATCCGCCGACCACTCTAGATAATACAGCCATTAGCTCTCCTGCGGCAAGGATGCCTAGAATCAGGGCGGGAGCACCCAAGATGTTTAGGTATGCTCCTCCGACAGACCTTGCTCCCTCATAAACCATATCGGCGAGTAGCGAGACCAACCCCAGAGCAAGAATAACCCCAAGCAGCCTACTCTGCAATTTTTCGTGAAGTATCTTGATGCAGCATTATTAATGTTTCTAGGTGAAGGAGATTAGGGCTAAGATTAATGAAGCTAATGGAGGAACTAAGTCGATGATGTTTGGTTTGACGTTCCTCCAGCTACGCCTACGATTAGGATGGAAGCTCCTAGTCTCCAGGGCTACCTGCAGCTCCTCAGCCTTCCTGGCTGCCAGCTGGATTAAGATATATGAGATTAGTGGAAGATGGGGGATGACGTGTAAGGGGGTTTTAAGTATTCTTCTTGACCTGAGTGATTGTAGGATTTCCTGCAGGTCTCTAAGCATTCCCTGGATCATGTTGTAGGCTAGGGCTATGGTGTATGATATGGTCGCAGGAAAACCTATCCTCCTTAGGGTGTCTGCGAGTTCCCATGGATCCGATGAGTAGGCGTAGAGTATTGTGCCCGAGACCGCTGCCTCAACCCTGAAGAATACGAGTAGCATCGTTCCCATGCTTTTTGCACCTGCTACTATGTAGGCGAACAATCCAAGGCCTATAGACATAGGGAGGAAAATTAAGATGAATTCTACGGTTCTTCTTGTCCCAGCTACTTTAAACGCCATTAGGCTTGATGCAGTGAAGATTATGGCTATGTCTATCCAGTCATGTATAATCGTTATGGTGCTTATGAGTATGAGCAGGTATATTGTTGATGCTAGTGGATGGATTCTGCTCGCCCTACTCCACGACACCTCTTCTAGGTTCCCCCTCATATTCTATCCTTCCCCCTCTCAAGACTATGCATCTATCTGTGAAGATCTCTGAGAATCGTTCATCATGAGTTGCGACGAGTATTGCCGACCCTCTCTCAGCCGCCCTTATGAGAGCCTCCCCTACAGCCTCGGAGAACCTCTTATCCAATCCATGTGTTGGTTCATCTATTGCCAGCAGCTTAGGCTCCAGGGCCAGACCTAGAGCTATCGCCACAATACG
>CAZHEC010000077.1:0-5911 GCA_964531465.1 uncultured Nitrososphaeria archaeon
GGGCTGGAAGATTCAGGAGACCGCACTAGAATATTCCAAGCTTGACAGCAAGCTCCGAGGCAGGATACTCTGGCTTGAGCTTGACGTATGCCTTCTTCTCTCCCTGGGGAGTGATGAGGGTGTTCACCTTCTCGACCTCGACCTCATAGAGTTCCTCGACAGCCCTCTTGATGTCCCGCTTAGTGGCATTAACATCCACTATGAAGGTTATCTTATTCTCCCTCTCGATCAAGGCCACCGTATCCTGCGTAATCACAACCCTCTTAATTATCTCAGATGGCCTCAAGGCAGGTCCCGGGAAACCATCCAGCCAGCCACATTATTAACATTAATTATTTCATAACCTATCTCTCCTGTGAGGCTCTGTGTCGGCTGAGAGGTGGATGGCGAAGGCTGGGAGGTTCGAGGAGGAGGCGAGGGACAACCTGAGGAGCGGTAGATACGACCTGGCCTGCTTCTCAGCCCAGCAGGCATCAGAGCTAAGGCTTAAAGGGCTCCTCATAACCATAACAGGGGCCAAGCCATACACGCATCTCTTAACCGAGTTAGCCGAGGCCCTCCAGGCCGCAGGAATAGATGTCCCCGAGGAAGTTAAACGTTGCTGCATATCCCTTGAGGAACATTACCTCCAGGCACGATACCCCGACGCCAGGATGAACGAGTATAGGAGGGATGAGGCTGAGGAGGCCCTCAAATGCATGGAGGTGATTGGGAGGTTTGTTGAGGAGGTTCTACGGAGAGCTGGCTCGAAGGGCTGAGGAGAAGGAGAGGAGGTTCAGGAGGTTCATAGAGGATGCACGTAGAATGTTCCCTAGGCAGCTAACCCTGATACTCTTCGGCTCGAGAGCGAGAGGCGAGCAAACCATGCTAAGCGACTACGACCTACTAGCAATATGCGATGCACAGGTCTATGAGAAACTGTTGGAGACACGTCCCATAGGCGTCCAGCTCTTCCACATAGACCCAGGCAGCCTGGAGGGCGAGATGCGGAGATTCAACACAATACTGGTCGACGCAGCCCTCGAGGGTAAGCCGATGCACGACGGCCTAGGGGTCTGGGGCCTGCTGAGGAGGATGGCCTGGGAGGAGGTAAGGAGGAGAAGGTTAGAAAAGACGAGGGCTGGATGGCTCCCCAAGAGGCAATAGAACCAGCCATAAAACATCTACGAATCAGTAAGGGTTTACTCCATTATGCCCCCCGACGCATCTTCGTGTCCCCCACCTAAGGTACGTAGCCTTGCAAGGTAGGGAGTCATAGATTGTTATGCCTTGATGAACTCGCTCTAATCTATCCTAACCTGCTTCCTTTAGGAGTCTCTCATCGAGGCTTTGGAGGGCGCTCTTGCTCCAGATTACTAGTCTTCCTGGCTTGGCTCCTGGCGCTAGGTGGAGGACGCTTAGGTCCCTTACCTTCACCACCTCTACTCCTGGGAGGTTGCCGGCAGCATCGCTTATCCCCTTATCCTCTGAGACTACTATGAGTGGTCCAACCCTCCTCTTGTATCTCCTCCCACGCCTCTTACCCTTGCCTGCACGTATCTTCTTCTCCCTGCACCTCTCCAGCTCCTCCCCGAGGCCGAGCCTCTCCAAGACCTCCCTCAACTCACGGGTCTTAGCAACAGACTCTATAGCATCCTCAACCACCAAGGGTAGCTCGAGGCCCTCGGGGACCCTATGACCCCTCCCCCTAACCTTCTCCCAGACACGGGTAAAAGCTATAGCGGAGAGGAGGGCTGCCCGCCCCTCCTTCCTATTCAACTCCTTGTGAATCTTCTTCTCTGGGACGGGTGGATGGGTTGGTCTTCCGCCAACGGCTGAGGGAACCATGCCTCCTGCCTGGGCCTTACCCGTCCCGCTGGCCTTAATCCTCGAGATACGGGCCATCCCGTAGCCCGCGCCCCAGGACTCCACCGAATACTTGTGGCCCGAGCCCTTCATGGCTCCCTTGGGCTGGAGGGTGTGTGTCTGGAGATGGATGAAGGCCCGCCATACGAGGTCCTCCCTGAGAGGCGCGTGGAAGACCTTGGGGAGCTCTATCTCCTCCCCCGGCTCTCCGTCAAGCCCCCTGACACGGGCCTTAAGCCTCCGGCCGCGGGCGGCCTGCAGAAGCTCGACCAGTATGCTCATGGTATCCTACACCTCCACGTGGACTAGCTGTGGTGCCTCGATATGCTCTGGGGCCTTGGCCGGGTGTCTCAGGACCACGGGCCGCTTAACCGCTCCTGGAACCGTCCCCTCCAAGACCACGCACCATGTCCTCACCACCCCGAAGTGCGGGAACCCGCCCTTAGGCGTATACTTCAACCCGTCCTCCTCCACTGCGAGTATCCTCTTGTTGAACTCTGTCCTCCGATGGTATCCAAGCTGGCCTGCCCTAGGAACAGTATACATTACATATGGTGGCTTCCAGGGGCCGATGGCGCCCACCTCCCTCCTAGTCTTCCTCTTCTTGCGGGGCTGTATCTTCACCCCCCACCTCTTCACCACGCCTGCAAACCCCTTACCCTTCGAGACGGCTATCACGTCCACCCAGGAGCCGGGCTGGAAGACATCCCCAACCTTGACCTCGCCGCCAAGCCTCTCCAGACCCCACTCCAGGGCCTCGCCCACATCCCCGCCAATCTTTACCTCCAGTAGGTCCGGGGCCTTGCGGGGTAGGCCTGCGAGCTTGGGCTGAGCCATTACTATAGCTCTCACCTCGGCCAGCCGGTCCTTCAGCCTCCTCAGCCTCTCGGCACCCTCCTCCTGGTTCGGCCTCCACGTCGGAATCCTCCTATAGATAACGTCAGGCAGCTCCCTAGCCCAGACGCGGGTCAGCTCTCTCAAGGCGCCGCTCTCCTCACCATACCCCACGACCCCCGCTACTATCACGGGTGGTGCCGCGAGTATGGTCGCGACCTTGGCTACCTCGAGGCCCTGGGTAGGCGAGTTGGGCGTCGTGTCTATGTAGTATGCCGTTGAGTGCCCGGCCTTGTATGCTATGAAGCCGAGGAGCCTCGGCTCCCCCTTATACTCGGGCCAATACTTCACCCTTGGGAGGAGACGGCTAGCCCTGCCCCTAGGCAGGAAGGCCAGCGAACCCCTCTTAGGAGCCGAGTATTTCCTATGCCCCATCGGGTCTTCAGCCCTCGTCCAGACCCACCCCTTACACCGAGAATATTTAAGGATAAGGCGGAGAAGCCCGAAGAAGACGCAGCTAAGCCAGGAGGCCCTGAAACGGATAATTATCGCAACCTGGGATGGATGGGGTGGAGGGTCGTGAGGCTTCCGGCCATAGTCTTACTCGCAGCCATCCTAGCAGCCGGTGTTCCAGACCTCGAGTCCCCCCTGGCGCTGACAGACCTATCCATCAGGGTCGTGGACCTTGAGGGGAGGCCGCTAAGCCAGGTCTCAGCCGACCTTAGGCCGAGGCTATACGGCGAGATGCGTGTTGAGGGAGGCGTAATAGTTGTCAGAGCCATACCATCGGCACAGACCTACATACTCAGGATCACATGGAACTCTGCAGCCCACTTAAAGGAAGCGAGCTCCACCATAGCCCTAAGCCCTGGAAGCCCGCCTGAGGAGGTCGAGCTACCCGTAGGAGACATAAGGCTCAAGGTCTTGGACCCGGAAGGCAGGCCCATCCCAGGAGCCAGGGTATACTTGGGCAGGGCCTCCGCATTAACCGATGCTGAGGGCGAGGCGGTCTTCCAGCTGGTCCCTCTAGAGTATGAGGGCTCGCCGATAAGCTATGAGGTGAGGGTTGAGGTGGGAGGTCAGGTGGTCTTCAGGGGGGTTGAAGAGGTCTCCAGGTCGAGAACAACCCTAACCCTCGTCGCCGAGCTCTACGACCTAAAGATAAGGGTCGTGGGAGCCGCTGGCCAGCCCCTACCCTACGCAGAGATAGTCTTGAAGAGGGGTGGCGTGGTTCTTGGGGAGTTCACGGCAGACAGGTCCGGGGCCTTGGTGGTTGAGGATGTCCCACCTGCGACCTACCTGGCCGAGGCCGGGTGGAGGGGCTTCAGGGGCTCCACCACCATAACCGTGGATGACCTGAGGGCTGGGAGGATAGCCACCATACAGCTTCCGCCCTACGCCGCCGTCCTCGGGATTCCCTTGACCTTCTCGGCCCTAATAGCCCTAATCCTCGGCCTAATCCTGCTCATAGTAGTCCTGGCCATGGCCCTCTACGAGTATATCGCCTGGAGGGGGAGGAGGACTGCTGTTAAACCGCCCAAGGCCCGGGGCTAGATAGGTGGTCTAGGGTCCTCCTTGACTATGTCGAGGACTATGTGGGTTATGGTCCGCTCAACCTCCTCCATGGCCAGCATGCTCTTCACGAACCTGCTCAGCTCCTCCCTCGTCCTGAACCTGGCCAAGACTATCGAGTCCGCCTCACCCGTTACGTCGTAGACCCCGTAGACGTGGGGGTTCCTCGCAATCCTCCTCTGGACCTCCAGCAGGTTCTTTGATATCCTGAGAGCTATTATGGCGGTTATCTCGTATCCCAGCTTCTGCGGGTCCACCATGGCGGCGTAACCCCTGATTATCCCCTCCCTCTCCATGGACTCGACCCGGGAGGCCACGGTCGAGACCGAGGCCCCAACCCTCTCGGCAATCCTCCGGAAAGAGGCCCTACCATCCCTAAGCAGCTCCCTGAGAATCCTCATATCAAGCTCATCGACCATATGCCGGGTCAATATGTCAAGCATACCCTAAAACTATTCCTGGGGGAGGGTATGGTGTTTTTATACTGGCCTAGCCTCTTAGAGCTGGTATGGTTGTTAGGCTCTCCGATATTGCGAGGGAGATCATCGGCCTGATTACCGGGCCTAATGTTGTTGGTTTGGCGACCCATAGGCATCTTCCACATGAGAGGGCTATCTACATGAGGCATGGGAGATGCGGGTTCGCCGTGGACGTGGTGGTCGAGGAGGATGGTGAGAGGAGGCTCTACGCAGTCCTGGTGGAGGCCGAGGCCAAGGCCACCAAGAAGAGGTGGAGGAGCTGGATGGAGCTGGGAGGCCAGGTAACCTACACCCTCAGTGTCAAGACAGGAGACGGCTTCAAGGTCAGGAGGAGGAGGGCACGATATAGGAACGGGGACCACCTCTTCAAGCAGGTGGAGGCGGTCCGCTCCGCCTTCTACGAGAAATACAGGGAGCTGAAGATGAGGGAGCAGGTCGAGCCGGCCAAGATAGAGGAAGAGGTCTTCCACATGGTTGGGATGGGTGAGAGGGACCTCTACCTGGGGGTCTAGGAGAGGCTGCTAGCCCTGGTGGTCTCCCAGAGCAGGGAGGAGGCCGGAAGGCTCTCGAGGAAGATAGCCGAGTCCCAGGTATACAGGGCTAGGGGCGGGCTGACGGAGGAGGAGGTAGAGGCTGGGAGCAGCCACATCCACATAGTAGCCGAGGAGGGGAGGCTTACCTGGAGGAACGGCACGCTAATCTACATGGAGTCCATCCCGAAGGCAGCCCCAGACCTAGACCCCGACAGGTTCCAGGGATTCTTCATCAAGGTCGAGGCATCCGAGGAAGGCCTGAGAGCCTGGAGAGACCACGCAGGCCCTATCCCCATACTCTACGCCAGGGTCGGCGAGACGATAGCCATAGCCCAGAGCAGGCACAGCCTGCCAGGCAGGGCAGAGCACCTCAAGCCAGGCCACATCCTAGAGCTCATAGACGGAAGACTCCGTGAGCGGCCATGGTTCAGGCTCCGGCAGGACGGGCATAGAGACCCGGCTGGAGAGCTTGCCCAAGCCCTCCTTGAGGCCTCAGCCCTCATGCCAGGGAGACCAGCAGTCTCCTTCTCAGGAGGCCTAGATAGCTCCCTCCTAGCATACCTAGCCCTCAGACGAGGCCTAAAGCCCCTCTGCGTAGTGGTCGGCGAGGCAGGCAGCCCAGATGTGGAGAGGGCCGTGGAGGCTGCA
>CAZHEC010000078.1:0-3976 GCA_964531465.1 uncultured Nitrososphaeria archaeon
ACTAGTGGAAAAAGATGGGGAACCGCGCATACTAGAGATTAACGGGATACCCCAGTTCAAGAACGTGGTAAGAGCGACAGGATACAACCTGGCCGAGAAGATAATAAAGTCCACAGTTAAAAAAATCAGGAAATAGCAGCTAGATACGCATAATCTCGGGAAGATTTATTCCATGTCTTCTCCTAATTCTCACGGCCATCACATACCAGATAATCCCCGCAACCCAGACTCCGCCGAAAAGTATGAGTGAGGCTGGCTTAACGAATCCCAGGAAAGGATTGGTGAGATAGAAGTAGAATAAGGATGCAAGGAGTAGTATTGTTAACATACCTGAGACTCTAGGCATAAGTTTTCTCTCATTCTTCGAGGCTATGATAGCTGATACTGACACCAAGATTATTGAGAGCATTGTAGCAGCCACGCTCCCTAGAACCAAATCCATGAATAGTTGCGCTGAAACTATGAGAGCCAGGAAGAGAGCGGCGGCCACAGTTATTATAACATTCACATAGATTGGGACCTGCCTCCTCCTGGTTAGGTAGCTAAGCCTCATAGGCGCTATACCATCAAGCGACCAATGGAAGATTATCCTTGAGGCCGCCGCGGAGAAGTTGAGGGGAAGCATGAAGGCCCATGCAAGTATCGAGACTCCTATGATAGCAAGCGCTGGAAATGACTTGATGAATGACTTTGCTAATGTGGCGTAGTATGATAGAAGCCCGACTACCTGGCCGGGGCCTAAATGATGATACTCAACGGCTATGAAGAACTCCTTGCCCATAACATTCAGGGCAGCATATGCGAAGAGGATTAGTATTATCCCGGATAGTATTGTTGAGATTAGAGGGTAAGACCATGAACGTCTAGATAAGCCTTCCTCAATCTCCTCCATGAAGTAGAATGGGTAGAAGGAGTAGAGGAGGGTGAGGGAGACAACAGCAGCTACGCCGAAGGTAGCCACAGGGTCCACTAGCCCGGGAACATATCCGGCGGCAGCGGCGGAACTCTTAATTCCCAGATATGTGCCTTCGCCGAAGGCTGAGTTGATAGCATTTATGAACTCGTCCCTACTTGAGGTCAAGAAGACCCCGAGGGCGGCCAAGACTCCCAGGAAAGCGGGTATTGCGGCAACCCTCTGAATAAGAATCCATGAGCGTCCACCCACACTAATTAATGCGAAGTATACTGCGAGGTATAGCAGAGCGAGGATTGAACGTATCTGTTGGACCCCTCTATCGGTCTCCTCTGTTAGGTCTAGGAGCGATACATTGAACCATCCTGCGGTTACGCCGAGGAGGATAATGCCGAAGACTGCTGTAAGAACCGATAATACTAGTAATCCTAGGAGGGTTATCCCCCTCCTCCCACGACCACCCATCCAGAATCATGATAGCTTGCAATACAAATTAAGTATTCTCCAAAGCTTATATAGGCTTGGTTGGAGAATATTCATCCCTTAAATTTGCCCCTCTTGTCAAGGGTTCTGGAGGTCGTGGGGACTTGCTGAGGCTTGTGAGGCTTTACGCACCGAGGGGATTAAAGCTTGGGAGGGCTGAAGGCCAGTATGTCTGGAGCCTTGATGGTAGAAGATTCCTCGACCTACATAATGCGTATGGTGTAGCGTTCCTTGGCCATAGAAACCCCGTCATCATGAGACATCTTAAGGAACAGATGGATAGGATAATGGTTGCCTCACCCATATTCGATACAGAAATCTTGGAAGAAACCGTCAGAATGTTATCCAAGGTGATTCCGAGGAGGCTCCAATACTTCTTCATGCTTAATGGTGGGAGCGAGGCCGTGGAGATGGCGCTCAAGGTTGCCAGGAAGATAACAGACAGGAAGAAGTTCATCTCATTCATCAACGGCTTCCATGGCAGGAGCATGGGCGCACTCTCAGTCACATGGAATCCAAAGTATAGGAGTGGGTTCGGCCCCTTTCCCTGGAAGGTCGAGTTCATCCCCTACAATAATGTGGAGACTGTGGGGAAGGCTGTGGACGAGGATACTGCAGGTGTGATTCTGGAGCCTGTCCAGGGAGAGGGAGGCCTAACCCCGGCCACACCAGACTTCCTTAAGGCGGTTCGGGAGGCATGCGACAAGACAGGAGCCCTAATGATTGTTGATGAGGTTCAGTCAGGGTTCGGTAGAACGGGCAGGCTATGGGCACATGAGATAGGCGGCGTGGAGCCTGACATCATGACTGTAGGTAAGTCGATAGGTGGTGGATTCCCTGTCAGCATAGTAGCCTTCAGGGATGATGTAGGTGGAAAGATAAGGGAGGGAGACCATGGCTCTACCTTCGGAGCCAATCCACTAGCATTGGCAGCAGTCTTAGGAGGTGTGGAGGTCTTAACCACCGATAATGTTGTTGAGAAGGCTGCGGAGAGGGGTGAGAGGCTTAAGAGAATCCTCCAGGAGATTGTTGAAGAGCATCCGAAGATGTCTAGGGCCGTGAAGGGCCTGGGCCTAATGAGTGGGATAGAGTTAAGGTTTAACCCTACTCCGGCGTTAAAGCTTCTCCAAGAAGAGGGGATAATAGCATTGAAGGCTGGACTCACGGTTCTACGTTTTCTTCCACCTTACCTAATATCTGACGAAGACCTAGAGCATCTAAGAGAGTCATTAAATAGAGTTCTCTCAAGACTAGCCGAGTCGGGATGATGGAAGGTGGACATACTAAGAGAGGCAGGCAAGATTCTTCTCAAGCTTGTTGAGACATACACGCCTTCGGGTGAAGAGCCGAGGCTCCACCCATACTTGGAAGAACTTGCAGGTAGGCTGGGATTCGAGGAAGCATACCCAGACGAGGCGGGAAACTTCCACATGAGCTACGGGAAGGGCGAGACCATACTCCTAGCAGGTCACCTAGACACGATACCAGGCAGGCTGCCAGCAAAGCTGGAGAACAACCAAGTTCATGGAAGAGGAGCAGTGGACGCCAAAGGCCCCCTAGCAGCGTTCCTGATTGGAGCAGCATTGGCACGTGAGGAACTAGGTAATATGAGGGTGAGCGTGGCGGCTCTCGTCAGGGAAGAGACAGACGGGTTTGGAGCAAAATACTTGGTAGAGAACGGATATATGGCGAAACACGTAATCGTGGGGGAGCCTACCGGGATGGGAATAGCAGTAGCATATAGGGGTAGCCTAACATTCGAGGCTAGGGCAAAGGCACGTGGAGGCCACAGCTCCGCACCCTACATGGGCGAATCAGCCCTCAACAAGCTCCTAGAATTCATCAAGGACGTTGGAGAGAGATTCGATGGAAAGAGCTACGGGGAGCCAACCCACGCAGTAACTATGCTAAGGGCGGGAGAGTGGAGCGGAAGTCTTCCAGAGAACGCTCACTCGGTAGTTAACATAAGATTCCCGAGACCCTACAGCTCCGGAGAGATAATCTCGCAGATCAGGGAGGCTGCGGATAGGCATGGTGTAGAGTATAGGGTCATAGACTCGACGGAGCCCGTGGAGGTCGGGGTTAAGACTCCTGTGGTTAGGGCCTTGATGAGGGCCATGCTAAAGATGGGCGTCAAGCCCAAACTCGTGAGAAAGACGGGGACAAGCGATATGAATACACTCTACAGGTTAACCCCCAGCATAACCGCATTCGGGCCAGGAGACTCAAGGCTAGCCCACACAAGAATGGAGAAACTTGACATAAACGACCTAATAACAGCGGCCAGAATAATCTCCCAAACCATATTAGAGCTCTCCACTAAAAAGCAGGCCTAATCGCCAACCATACTCACATGAATAAGCAAGACCGCAACTAAAATAATACTAACTATCAGTTGGGCATGCATTAGCCTGGCCAGAGTTTTAGCCCTGCTTCTAGCGGGAAACCTCATAACTATGCCCGAGGCAATTAAATACGTTATAAGCAGCACAGAGACATATTCTATCGGCCCAGCAGCCTCCCTCAATACTATCGCATGCCATAGGGCTAACACTGCTAAGACTATGTTTATTGCTATGT
>CAZHEC010000078.1:3986-5826 GCA_964531465.1 uncultured Nitrososphaeria archaeon
TGAGCGTTGAGGAGAAGGTTGCCTGGTATAGGTATTAGTTCTCTTCTCCGGAACCTATTTGCAAAGACATATGCTGCGTTAATTATGAGAGCCCCATAGAATGCTATTGCGCCTGATGCCTCAGCAAATTCGCCTCCCTCCCCAGCTTCTTTCTCACCACCCTTCTCTTCATGAATACCTTCATGCTCCTCTTCTTCATCCTCTTCGCCGTCAGCCATGACATAATTAACTATCATAACTGATGAGAAGAGAAGTAGAACGACTAAGAGCAGGATTAGAGTCCGATTCACAGGCAGCCGACATTTACGGGAATTATTTATACATTACTTGTTTATTCTTGAGAGCATGGTTTCGAGTCCCCAGAGTTTTGAGAATGCTTCTCCTGCCCTCTGGTCGAATGCGCTCTTTGATGTATAGGTTATGAGTTCGGGAGAGTATAGGGGCTTCTCGGCCCGTCTGCCTACAATTCTTGCGGAGCCTTTGTATAGCTTTATCCTTACCTCTCCATTCACGTTGCGTTGAGTCTGGTTTATGAAGGCGTGGAGGGCGTCCATCAGGGGGTCTTTCCAGAGCCCGCCGTAGACCATGTTGGCCCAGAGTCTCTCGACCTCCGCTTTGAAGTCTAGCAGTCTCCTTCCTAGGACCATTTTCTCTAGGTCTCGGTGGGCCATTATTAAGAGGAGGGCGGCTGGAGCCTCATACACCTCCCTCGACTTAAGACCCACTATCCTATCCTCTATGTGGTCTATTACCCCGAATCCATGTCTTCCGCCAATCCTATTCAGCTCCCCGATTATCTCCCCTAGACCCTTCTCCTCGCCATTAAGCGACGTTGGAACACCATCGGTAAAACCTATGGTTATCTCCTCGGGTGTGTCCGGCGCTTCCTCTACCGGCGTTATATATTTGAAGGCCTCCCTGGGAGGCTCGGTCCATGGGTCCTCTAGCTCGCCTGCCTCTATACTTCTGCCCCAGAGGTTCTCGTCTATGCTGAACCTGCTCTCCTTAACCTTGATTGGGAGACCCTTCTCCAAGGCATACTCTATCTCCTTATCCCTGCTCATGTTCCACTCACGTACAGGCGCTATGATTCTCAACTCGGGTGCCACAGCCCTGAAGGTTACATCGAACCTGACCTGGTCGTTTCCCTTACCCGTGCATCCATGGGCTACGGCGTCGGCTCCCTCCCTCCTGGCTATCCTTGCAACCTCTTCGGCGATTAGGGGTCTGCTTAGCGCTGAGGAGAGCGGATACACGCCCTCATAAAGGCCATTAGCCTTTATACACATCGAGATATATTCGCTTAGAAAACGTTCCTTGGCGTCTATGAAGTAGTGCTTGGAGGCCCCACTCCTCAAAGCCCTCTCCCTAACCTCCTCGAAGTCTTCCTCCTGCCCCACATCCACAGTAACCGTTATGACCTCGGCGTCATAACGCTCCTGAAGCCACTTGGTGGCCACGGTCGTGTCAAGCCCTCCGCTATACGCAAGGACCACCCTCATGCCATCACCTACAGCTCTAGAAATAACCCTAACTGCTTCTTAAAAAGGATGCCCCTAAACTATGCTATTGTATATAAGCTGAGGTTAAGAAATTTTAGGATACCTCGAGTTCTTGCAAGGCTTTTTTACGGACCTTTTCCACCATCTCCTCGTCTATCCCCATGGGTTGGAGGAGGTGGTCGAGTTTAGGTGGCTTCTTGTCGGCTAGCTTGGCGGCGAATTTGGCGATTAGGGGTAAGTATCGGGCGTAGATGTTGAGTCTCTTGATGACGGTTTCCTTCTTCTCTATGCGTCCTAGGTATAGTTTGAGCGCCCTGGCTGCCTCCCTTATGGCTGCG
>CAZHEC010000079.1:0-1025 GCA_964531465.1 uncultured Nitrososphaeria archaeon
CTAGCAGGGTATGGAACACATGAGCTTATCGAGTATGGGGAGGAGATGGGCGTGGAGATAGGGTGGCTCGGAGAGAAGGCCTACACCCTTCCTATACCAGAGGATAACCTGCTACACCACAAGAACCTAATAGGCTCCATGCTTGCAGTCATGATAGGATACACCACCAGCGCCGAATGGCTCAGGATAATAATCCACCTAAGCTACCTAGCCATAGCGCTGCCACTAGTAATCAGAGCATATAGACGGTAAAAGACCCCAGCCGGGAAATTTTTTATAAACCAGGCCCATCCAGCATCTAAGGGCTATCCGGGGGGTGGAGAAGCTCCAGAGGGAGAATGTTAGAAGGGAGTTCGGCGGAGTCAGGGCGGATAAGGTGGTTGATGCACGTGGCATACTCTGCCCAGGCCCCCTGATAGAGCTTGTGAAGGCGGTTAAGGAGTCTAAGGTAGGAGAGGTTGTAGCCCTCTACTCCTCGGACAAAGGCTCCAGATACGATATACCTACATGGGTGGAGAAGGCGGGCCACCAGCTCATCCAGGTCATAGAAGAGGATGGATACACGGTCTTCCTGGTCAAGAGGCTCCGCTGACAACCCTTAAATTAAGCCCCCGGGAAAACTAGGATGATTGGTCAAATTATTTAGCCAAGTTTATGCGGCTTTGCCTCGGAACCGGTTAGGGGTGGAGGAGAGATGCCTCTGAGAGGCCGATACGAGCCCCTTAAGGTTGAGGAGGAGATCTCCAAGTGGTGGAGCCAGAACAGAATACTTGAGAAGGTCTTCAACCTTAACCAGGGAGCGCCTATCTTCGCATTCCTAGAGGGGCCCCCAACAGCCAACGGCTACATGCATGTAGGCCATGCTCGTGGAAGGGTCTACAAGGATATAGTTCTCAGGCTTAAGACCATGCAGGGTTTCGATGTTTGGAGGAGGGGTGGATGGGACTGCCTGGGATTGCCTACAGAGCTTGAGGTGGAGAAGAAGCTGGGATTTAGGTCCAAGAAGGATGTAGAGAGATTCGGGT
>CAZHEC010000079.1:1035-5799 GCA_964531465.1 uncultured Nitrososphaeria archaeon
AGGAGGCCGACAAGCTGGTGGACCACTACATAGACCACTGGAGGAAGGTCTCCGAAAGGCTTGCGGTCTGGCTCGACTACGACAACGCCTACGAGACCAGGAGGGAGAACTACATAGAGCATGTTTGGTGGCTCATCAAGAGGGCATACGAGCAAGGAGACCTGGCCGAGAACTTCAGGGTCGTTCCCAACTGCCCTAGATGCGAGACCCCTCTCAGCAGCCATGAAGTCGCCCAAGGATACAAGGAGGTGGAGGACCCCTCAATCTACGTAAAGTTCCCCATAGAGGGCGCCGAGAACCTCTACGTAGTAATCTGGACCACTACCCCCTGGACCCTGGCCGGAAACGAGGCCGTGGCCGTTCATCCAGACGAGACCTACGTGAAGGTCAAGGTTAACGGCGAGGAGTGGATACTCGCTGAGAAATTATTGGAGAGAGTTATGGAGGATGTTGGAGAGAAGGAGTATCAAGTGGTTGACAGGGTTCCAGGAATAGCCCTAGAAGGACTCCGATACAGACACCCACTACTCGAGAAAGTCCCAGAACATAAAGAGCATGACCCACCAGCCCACACGATCATAACCGCAGACTTCGTAACCATGGAGGAGGGGACCGGGTGCGTCCATACGGCTCCTGCCCATGGGCCTGAGGACTTCGAGGCCGGACAGAGGATCGGCTTACCCATATTCAACCCGGTTGCTCAGAATGGATACTTCACGGAGAAGGGTGGGGAGTATCGTGGCCTGTGGTTCTCGGAGGCTGGGGAGCAAATAATGGATTACTTGGAGGAGAGGGGGCTCCTAATCAAGAAGGGCAAAATACTTCACACATATCCCCACTGCTGGAGATGCGATTCACCCCTAATCTACCTATCAAGCCGCCAATGGTTCCTAAAGATAGATAGAATCAAGCCAATTATGATAGAGGAGAATAAGAGGGTCTTCTGGAGACCTCCATGGGCAGGTGAGCATAGATTCGGGGACTGGCTTGAGAATGCGGAGGACTGGTGCATCAGTAGGACAAAGTTCTGGGGGACACCTCTACCCGTCTGGAGATGCGAGAGATGCGGGGAGATCAGGGTCGTGGGGAGCAAGGGTGAGCTTATGGAGGCTGAGGAGAAGCCCGATAGAATCAGGCTACTCAGACCTTGGGTGGACAGGGTCTTCTTTAGATGCAATAGATGTGGAGGTAGGATGAGGAGGGAGCCATACGTCATGGATACTTGGCTGGACTCAGGCATGGCCCACACTGCCAGCATAGATGGCTTAAGGAACCAGGACCTCTTCAAGAAACTCTTCCCATACGACTTCATAACAGAGGCCATAGACCAGACCCGTGGATGGTTCTACACCCTCCTCTTCACCTCAGCCCTCGCATATGGTAAGACGCCATACAAGTCCGTCCTTAACCAGGGCCATGTCATGGATGCGGAAGGCAAGAAGATGAGCAAGAGCAGGGGGAACGTGATATGGGCCAAGGACAGTGTGGAGCAGTATGGAGCCGACCCCCTAAGGCTCTACCTAGTCTCCAAAAGCGCTCCCTGGGATAATATGAACTTCGTTCCACAGGAGGTCGATCAGATAACTCAGGAACTCAACATACTCTGGAACGTCTTCTCATTTGCCACCACATACTTCGAGCTAGATAGGTATGACCCCGAGAGAGTGAGGGTCGAGGCTGTTAAGAAGCATCTCAAGCCCGAGGACAAGTGGGTTCTATCTAGGATAAACACCCTCACAGAGGAGATTACACGCTCCCTAGAGGTTCTCAACATACACTCGGCTGCAAGAGCGATCAAAGAGTTCATCGTGGAGGATCTGAGCAGACTTTATGTTAGGGCTGTTAGGAGGAGGGTGTGGGTGGAGGAGCAGACATGGGATAAGCTGGCTGTCTATGCAACCCTCTACTACGTTCTCAAGAAACTAATACTCTTACTTGCGCCCTTCACACCATACCTAGCAGAGAAACTCTACCAGCATCTAAGACTAGAAGACGATCCGGAAAGCGTCCATATGGCCAGGTGGCCGAGGGTGGATGAGGAGTATGTGGATGAGGAGCTTGAGGATATGATGGAGATAGTTAGGCAGACGGTTTCGGAGGCATTGGCCTTAAGGCAGGGCAGGGGATGGAAGCTTAGGAAGCCCGTAATGAAGACCGTCATAGTCCCACGTTCCTCCAAGGTCCAGAAAGCACTCATAAATCTCCAAGACTTCCTCAAGACACAGCTAAACACCTTAGAGCTACAGGTCCTTGAGCCGGACTCAAAGCCCGATTGGGTGAGATACGCAGTCTCACCAGTCTATAGCAGAATCGGGCCAAGGTTCGGGAAGAGGACACCTGAGGTCATAGAGAGGCTCGTCTCCATGGATGGGGAGATGGTTAAGAAGGAGCTGGAGTCAAACGGCGTCCTCAAGCTAATGCTAAGAGATGGAGCCACAATAGAACTAACCTCCGAGGACATTGTAGTAGAGGAGAAGACACCAGAAAACATAGACAAAGAGGAAGGAAAATTCGCAGACATCTACATAGACTTCTCTGAAACCCACGAGATAATAGCCTCAACGCTTGCAAAAGAACTCATAAGACGGATACAGGTGATGAGAAAAGAGATGAACCTGAATGTCTCCGACTACGTGGAGGTCTCTATACAAACCCAGAACCACGAGAAGGCAAAGATAATCCAGGAGAAGAAGGACTACATAATGGAGGAGACAAGGGCCAAGAGCCTAAACATAAACAAGGACGGCCTCGAGGGATACGTGAAGGAGTGGAGAATAGAGGGAGAGAAGATAAAGATAGCGGTGAAGAAGGCATAGACACCCTTGTCCCTCGAATACTATGTTAGAAACATATTCAAGAAGCTGAAGGATGATCACTTTAAGATACTAGGCATAATGGAGTCGAACCTAACACGATACGAGATAGTCCCCCCAGACGTAATTAGGAGGCAAAGCGGGCTAGGCGAGAAGGCTGATAAAATTCTCTCGAAACTACATGAATACAAGCTAATCTGGGCTCCGAGAGGCTTGGAGCATGGCTACTCCCTAAATTACCACGGCCTCGACATACTTGCCCTCAAATTCCTTGTAGATAGAGACGTGGTAGAGAGTCTGGGGAAGCCCCTGGGGGTCGGAAAGGAAGCAGACGTGTATGACGCCTTATCACCTAAGGGCGAGAGGCTCGCAGTAAAGTTCTACCGGATAGGAAGGACGAGCTTCAGGGGGTACGAGAGGTCTAGGACGTCTATAGCGGATGCACACACCTACATGGTAGCCTCGATAAGATCCGCTGCAAGGGAATATCAGGCCTTGAGGAGGCTCCACAGACACGGCATAGCGGTTCCCAGGCCAATCCACAGAAACAGGCACGTAATAGTAACTGAGATATTTCAGGGAATCGAGCTAGCTCAACTCCAATACCTCCCAGACCCAGAGAATATTCTACGCCAAATCCTAGAGAACATGCTGAAGGCGGTGAAGGCAGGGGTAGTCCACAGCGACCTAAGCGCCTACAACGTCCTCGTAACACCTAGCGGGGACATACTGATAATTGATTGGCCTCAGTGGGTTCCTCCAAGCCATCCAATGGCATCTAATTATATCAGGAGGGACGTGGGAAATCTTCTGAAGTTCTTTAGGAGGAAGTGGGATATAAGGGAATTACCTGGAGATTGTGTTGGTCTTGTCGAGGACCTTGTGGGAGAAACATTTAATAACTTCACGACCAAGTTGGGGTGGAAAGGTGCGTAAATGATGACTCCGCTGATGATTCTGGGCATAGCGTTAAGTCTTGCAGGAGTTGCAATAGCAATAGGCATAACATTCTACTACATCTCCCTACCAGTCCAGTCATCTATCAGGTTATTCTTAGATACAACAGAGATGGGGATACCCTATCTCGTCTACTTCGTGATACTGGGGGCAGCCATAAGCGCCTTTGGCCTCATGATATACATAAAATCTGTAAGAACAGGGATAACGGTCTCTGCGGCGCCACGTTATCAGAGAGCGCCAAGCCCAATCCTGAGGAGGCCTCAACCACCTAGGATGACCCGTCCTCCAACACCTCAGCCCCAGCAATCTCCAAACACCACAAACGTCGTCGAGGAGATTGAGAAGGAGATAGAGGAGATAATAAAGTCTGAGCATCCCCCAGCGCAGCGGATGATGCATCAAGAGACACGGGTCGCTGAACCTAAAGTGGAGCAACCCCAGCCAGTATCTCATCCTGAGCAGGCCCAAGAGGAGCAGCCCACCCTTGTGGAGATAGTCTCAAAGGCTTCCGACATGGTGTGCCCGCACTGTGGAAGCATAAACCCTCTAGGCTCGACTAAATGCTCAAGCTGCGGCAAGCCCTTATTCGAGGCTGTCGAGCCAAGCAAGTCATGCCCGGTGTGCGGCGCTCCATTAACCCTCGCCCAAAGAATATCTGAAAACCTCTTCGTATGCGGTATATGTTTCTCAGAGCTAAGGATAGACCCGAGAATTCAGAAAAGCTTAAAACTTCGATGAAATTACTTGGAGGGTGATGCCCATTGAGGTCAGCCACCACATCCATGGAAACGGGTAAAAAGCCTCTATACATGGTATCAAAATACGTCAACAGGTTCATCAGGGTAACCCTGAAGAACGACCTGGTCTATGAGGGAACTATGGTTGACTGCGATAATTACATGAATCTTGTTATAGAGAAGGCTGTGGAGTATCAGGGAGATGACAAGAAGGCTCAGTATCCGAGGATACTCATCAGGGGCAACAACATAGT
>CAZHEC010000080.1:0-252 GCA_964531465.1 uncultured Nitrososphaeria archaeon
GTATTCGTAGAGTATTGTAGGCTCGTTAAAGCTTGCGCATAACCCTTCATCCCCATTCCTGAGGGCGGCCTCTATCAGCTTTTCTGGAGAAGTTATCCCCGGACTTCTTAAGGGTTTGGCAAAGCTCAGATGATGGTTCTGGCACCAGGGGCAGTAGAAGTTGCAACCATATCCAGAGAAGGTTAGGGCTGTGCTGTTAGGCCAGTAATGGAAGAACGGCTTTATCTCTATCGGCCTACTCTCCACGGCGCT
>CAZHEC010000080.1:262-5792 GCA_964531465.1 uncultured Nitrososphaeria archaeon
CCCGTATCCTACATGGTGTAGAGAGCCATCTATGTTGGCGTAATTCCAGCATGGCCCCGACCTACCTGGAGGTATTCTACACATCCTCTCACAGACAAGGCATCTAACCACCCCATCTCCCAGGCTCTCGTAGAGCCTCGCCCTAATCATGCATTCCAAAGATAAAATGTTAAGGTTGCTTAAATTCCTTAGAATCTGCTAGGTCTTAGCCCGCCTAGCTTTCTCCTCCTAGCATAAGAGTCAAGCATCCTATAAACAGATGAGTGGGGGGCTCCTTCTATTATTGAGATTACTGCCTCCTCCGCAGCCTTGACATCTTCCTCCTCACCTATTATGGCTACCGTGTCTCCGTATATTGAGAGATATGTGTGGGTTGTTTCCTCTATTATTTTTCGCGTTCTTCCCTCCCTTCCTATTAGCCTGGCTCTAACCCTCACTAGGTTACTCCTATTCTTCTTAACGTAGTCGGTTATGTCTATTATGCTAAGGATTACTCCGTCCTCGAAGAGTTTGAATGCTCTTTCAGGAGAGAATCCTCTCCCAATGGCCCTTACTATGTCTCTGGCCTTGAAGAGGGCGACGGGGTCACCTCCTTCCTCCACAGGTTTAGCTAGCTCAATTACCACGCTTCCCATGCCGCTGTCGATCTTCAGCTTGACTCCAAGAATATCCTCGATTTTCTTCTTGACAGATCCTCCTGGGCCTATCAGGACGCCGATCCTCTCCTTCGGTATATTTACCGCGAAGAACGACAGTTTGTTTCACCTCCGTTATGGCGGGATTAATGGAGGGCGGCCTGTTATCCTCTCGAATGCCTCCTCCGGCTCTTCTACCTCAATCCCGTGCTTCCTAAAATATCTGGAGATGTTTTTGAGGTCTCTTAGGAGTAGCTTGTCCGCTATTGGCTGCTCTACGTGGACTGCTTGAGAGAGGTCTATCAGAACTATCTTGTCGTCGGGTAGGATGAATATGTTGTATTCGCTTAGGTCTCCATGGACTAGCCTAGCCTTCCTATAAAGCCTCTCCACAACGTCCATAACCTGCTCATAGACCTTGATGTAGGTCTCCTCGCTTAGCTCAACCTCTATGAGTGTGGGGTAGCGTTTCCCATCCTCCCCTATGAACTCCATCCCGAGTATATTGTTTCTGACGAAGTAAGGCTTGGGGACAGGTATGCCCGACTCATATGCAGCCTCCAAGTTCTTATACTCCCTCCTAGCCCAGAGGTAGATAAAATCACGGAAATCCTTCGGAGTTTTCTTAAACCGGGGGTCGTCAACCACGTACATGAGCCTGTTCCTCCTGAACTCGGCGCTTACCACAAGGTATATCTTCACTGCCAAGTCCCTGTCTTCCGAGTCTTTGGCCAAGTATATTCTAGACTCCTTCCCTGCGCTGACCACGCCGTAGAAGTCTCTTATCATTCTCCTGTTCATGAGTTCGTAGAGGGTCATAAGGGTCTGCTGGTCGAAGACCTCCTCCAGCACCTCGTTTAGCTCGGAGCGTTTCCGTAGATACCTCTGCTCCCTCTCATACCGATACTCCCTCCGCCTAAGCCTCTTCTCTAACTTATCTTCCATCCAGGTCTAGAATGTATCCCGGGCCTTAAAAAGATGCGTTAGTCGGCTATCTTGGCCTTGAGGAAGTCTGGTAGGACGCCCTTCTCGGCAAGCTTGAGGGCCTGGCCCTTGGTGAACCTCCACCATACGTCTCCCCGGCTATCCCTCTGGAAATCCCATGGGCTGACAAGGACCAGGTCGCCCTCCTTAATCCAGATTCTACGTTTGAGCTGCCCCCTAATCCTGCAGAGCCTTGTCTTCCCGTCGCTGCACTCCACCAAGACCCTATCATATCCATACATCTTGACTACGACTCCATAGACGTCGCCTGGCCCCGGCTCCATCAACTGCTCTAGCTCATCAGGCTCCGAGACTATCTTCCTCTTTCCCATTCCAGGCTGATAAGACGAACCGGTAGCTAAAAAGGTTGCCGGAGGTAAGATTAAAATGTGCTTGACCTGGTTTTCAGGCATGGGTTCAGGCGAGCCCTTAGTCTATATTGATGGTAGGTTTGTTCCAAAGTCGGAGGCCAAGGTCTCGGTGTATGACCATGGATTCCTTTATGGTGACGGTGTGTTTGAGGGGATTAGGTCATATAATGGCGTGGTGTTCAAGCTTAGGGAACATATCGATAGGCTCTATGACTCGGCCAGGGCTATAATGCTCGAGATACCCTTGAGTAAGGAGGAGATGATTAGGGCCGTTATAGAGACTCTCAGGAGAAACAAGCTGAAGAACTCCTACATAAGGCTGATTGTTACGAGGGGTGTAGGGGACCTGGGCCTCGACCCCCGTAAATGCCCTAAGCCAAGCGTCATAATTATCGCAGAGCATCTCGAACCCATACTCGGGAAGAAGGGGGCATCACTAATCTTCTCATCGGTTAGGAGGGATAGGGTCGATGCGACAAGCCACCAAATCAAGTCCATGAACTACTTGAACAGCATCCTGGCCAAGCTGGAGGCCATCAGAGCTGGAGCGGACGACGCGATACTGCTGGACGAGAGAGGCTTCGTCTCGGAGGCCTCGGCAGCCAACCTCTTCATGGTCAACGGTGAGACAATATCGACTCCGCCGGTCTCCACGGGGATACTGCCAGGGATAACTAGGGCGACGGTGATGGAGCTGGCCAGAAAGCTCGGCTACACGGTCCAGGAGAGGAATATAACCCCTGTGGAGCTTATGCTGGCCGATGAGGTCTTCCTGACGGGAACGGGTGCGGAGATAGTCCCGGTAACCGAGATAGCTGGGAGGAAGCTTAAGAAGGAGGCCCCAGGCCCGGTAACTGTTAAAATTATTGAGGAGTTTGAGAAGCTTAAAGGCGACCCATCATACGGCATACCCGTGGAATGAGGCTAAGGATAGACAGGAATCAGATGAAGAGGATTGAGTGGCATGCTATAAGGGAGTTTCCATACGAGTGCTGTGGCCTCCTGCTGGGTGAGGTGGAGGGTGAGGAGGCGGTTGTTCTAGAGACGATAGAGACGAGGAATGTGTATGAGGCTGATAGGAGGATTAGGTATCAGGTAGACCCCATGATGTATTATGAGGCCGAGAAGAGAGCTGAGGAGGAGGGACTCGAGGTAATAGGGGTATATCATTCGCATCCATTAGGCAGACCTGAACCGTCGATAATCGACCTGGAGAATGCTGTCCCAGGATTCTTTTACATAATCGTCTCAGTTAAGGATGGGTCTATTGGTGGGGCGTCGGCCTGGAGGTTCCCTAGGGAAGGTAAAGGATTTGAGAGGGTTGAGCTACTGGTAGATTAGGCTGGGATGGCTTCGGAAAGAACTCTATTAAACTCCTCGATAAAAAGTGTGGCGACATGCTCTCCCCTCAAAACTACAAGGTTCTCATCGTTTCTCTCCTCGGCAGACCTAGACCAGTTATAGCTTCCAGTAATAACGAAAACGCCGTCAATTATTGCGACTTTATGATGCATTAGGAAGGGGTTTCCATCAAGGAATACCTTTACCCCAGCGTTCCTAAGCCTCTCAACTTCCGAATACTCTGAGACCTGCCTCTCCTCCACTATGACCAAAACCTCTACGCCCCTCCTCGCAGCATCCACCAACGCCCTCCCCAATCTATCCTGAGTAAAGCTATAAACCATAACATAGATGCTGTGATTAGCCCGCATAATATACTGTTGAATAATGGATGAGCAATCCATGATTGCGGAGAAACATATCTCCGAGACCGCCCCACCCAAAGCTCTCTCAGTAATAGTCTTGGTTATTTCTACAGACTCCGTTTCGGTTGTAGTTGTCAGAATATATTCACGGACAGGAGAGGCTAATGCGCCGAAAACATACCCCAATATGAACGCCATTATCAGTAGAACTATAGCTGTTGAGGTTTTCATAGCTATCTAAGATTTGGTGGGAGATGGACTTATTTTTATGTTTGCTGAAGCTTTTCCACGACTTTCAGGGCTTCCTCCACATGTCTCCTCGGATTGAACTGTGATGAGAATATATGCCTCACGTATCCCTGCTTGTCTATTATGTAGGTTACTCTGCCTGGTATTATGCCGAGGGTTGATGGAACTCCATAGAGTTTTCTGACCCTCCCACCCTTATCGCTGAGTATGTGATATGGTATCTTGTATTTTGAGGTGAAGCGTTTATGTGATTCCACGGAGTCTGAGCTTATTCCTATTACCTCAGCGCCAGCCTCCTTGAAGTCTATGTATGTGTCCCTGAATGCGCATGCCTCAACTCTGCATCCCGGAGAGTCGTCTTTAGGATAGAAGAAGAGAACCACCACCCTCTTACCGATGAAATCACTCAGCCTTATAGGTATGCCGTCCTGGTTAGGTAGGGTAAAGTCGGGAGCTTTATCCCCCACACTAACCCGATTCTTTCTACCAAACATGCGTTATTTAATATGATGAAAAGGGGGAAATAAAGATATTCACAGCATCACGCTTATCCCAGTAATCATCCTTATTGTTTCGCCGAATAGGTATACCCCGAAACCTATTCCCAGCGTTAATGCAGCGGTTTCAAGAAATGTTGTGAGGAATTTTCTGTCAAATATTATTGCTGTGTAGTATGATGTTGAGACCACTATGGCCACAGCGATTAGTATTGATGCTATGAGTGATTGTAGAGGCATATCGAGGAGGAAGAATGGTAGGATGAGTAGGATTACTGTAAGGACGTATGAGATTCCCGTGAAGATTGCAGAGAGCCTTGGAGATGATTTATGCTCATTCTTTGCCTGTAGATATGCTGCAGCAGCCATGGATATGGATGCTGAAACACCTACTATTAGACCGGTAATTCCCGCGATAAACGTTGACCGAAATACGGCTACTGTTCCTGCAAGAACTCCCACTAGTTCTATTAATGCGTCTGATAGCCCGAGGGTTATTGAGCCTAGGTAATCTACTATCCTTTCATGAACCTCGGACATCAAGGCTTTTTCATGTTCTTCCTCATCCCGTATTATCTCCTTCAGCTTCTCCACATCGTTTGAATCCACCTTCCCCAGGTATCTCCTATAGCCCGATATGACTTCTTCCTCGTGGCGTTCGAGGAATTTTAGTGTGAAGGTGAGGCCGAGAAGCCTACGCATAAGTTTTGAGAGGAGGAGGTAGCTGCGCCTATACTTTCCCTCTGACTCGGGGGAATACCTGAGCCAGAACTCGTAGTGCTTCTTCTCCATCTGGGCAAGCCTCTCCAGAATCTCCTTAAGCCTCGGGTCAGACTCCCTCTCGGCCAGACCACTATAAACAAGGTAGTCGGTGTATTCGTCTACGCAGAACTCCCTCGGCTCCATTTTACACCCAGATTTACAGTTAGGAGCTATTAAGCCTTAGCCCCCATACCGCCACCCCGTCTCATGTAATATGAGGGGCTTTGCCCCGGGGTCTCTTAGCCCGCACTCCACGACCTCGGCTAGATAGACCGTGTGGTCACCCTTCTCCAGCTTTCCCACAACCCTTGCCTCGAACCATGCGG
>CAZHEC010000081.1:0-5613 GCA_964531465.1 uncultured Nitrososphaeria archaeon
TGCCTCCTCAGGCGGCCTTAACACCAGGGACTCGACCTCACGTAAAACCTCGTTAACCTTGCCCCCGTCCTTAACCTTGACCGCCAGTATCATATCGTTCTCCGAGGCCGAGGCGCCCTCCTCCGTGAGAAGCCCCAGCCTCTCCAACAACTCCTTATTGGTCTGAGTCCCCATGACAATCGCAGCATCAACAACCCCTGGAAGCCTCTTAGCCTCCTCGCTTAACTGCATAAGCTGGAGAGAATCCCTGAAGAAGTTCCTCTTCACGAGGTTTCTAACAGTGCTCACATAAAGGGGTATCATGCTGATAACATAAACCTTTCCAGCTTCTAGGAAGGTTTTAATAATCTTTTGAGGGAATCAACCTCGATGTCGTCTATTCGTGAGGAGGTTGAGAAGGCTAATCGTGAAGCTGTTGAGCGTATGATGGAGTCTGATCCCCTCTGGGTCGATATGGGGCTTGCAAAGGACAAGATACCTGGGATGAAGGATTACATGCTTCTCCATGCAGGTCCTCCGCTAACATGGGAGAGGGCAAGCGGCCCCATGAGGGGTGCGATAATAGGCGCAATACTCTATGAGGGGTGGGCCTCTACCCCTGAGGAGGCGGAGAACCTAGTTAAGTCGGGCCAAGTGTCTTTGGAGCCTAATCATCACCACAACTCGGTTGGACCCATGGCAGGCGTAATCTCCCCTAGCATGCCTGTTTACGAGGTCTGGGACCGTAAGTGGGGGAACAGGACATACTCGAATCTTAATGAGGGTATTGGCAAGGTGTTGAGGTATGGTGGATATGATGAGGAGGTCCTCGACAGGCTTAGGTGGATGAGCGAGGTTCTCTACCCTGTCTTGGAGTCCACCATAAAGGAGCTGAGAAGCGAGAAGGAAGGCGTCTCACTTAAGAGCATAATAGCTCAAGCCCTCCAGATGGGCGATGACTGCCACAACAGATACAACGCTGCCACAAGCCTCTTCCTTAGAGAGATAACTCCATACATGATGAAGACGGGCCACGACAAGAAGATGATAATAGAGGCATATAACTTCATGAATGCAAACAACTTCACCATGTTAAACCTAGGTATGGCAGCCGCCAAGGCCATGACCCTAGCCGCCCACAACATAGAATACAGCACCATAGTAACGGTTATGTCAAGAAATGGGACGGATACGGGAATATGGTTGAGCAGCTTGGGGGATAGATGGTTCACTGCACCCGCACCCATCCCCAAGGGAGTCTGGTTCCCTGGATACAGTGATGAGGACGCCAACCCAGACCTTGGAGATAGCTCGATAACCGAGACCGCAGGATTTGGAGGGTTCGCTATGGCCGCTGCTCCGGCGATAGTCTCATGGGTTGGTGGAAGCGTCCAGCTGGCAATAGAGACGACCAAGAAGATGTATGAGATAACGTATGCGAGGCATAAGTATTTCCAGATACCTTACTTAAATTTCCAGGGAACGCCGACGGGCATAGATGTGAGGAAGATTCTGAAGACTGGAATAACACCCACTATCAACACAGGGGTAGCACATAAGAGGCCTGGAATAGGCCAGATAGGTGCGGGCATAGTGAGCTTCCCCATCCAACTCTTCAAAGACGCATTCAAAGCTTACGCGGAGAAATATGGTCTATAGAATTAGGGCAAGATATGTTGGAAGTCTGGCCGGAACACTCCTAGAAGAAGGGAGGGCAAAGGTTAGACATATCTTCAACAACACAATCTACTTGGATGTTGGAAATGAGCTTCTGGTAATCACTAGAAAGGGGTTTAGAGCTCCGATGAATATAGGGGTTGAGGATGGTGTATCTTTCCATAGACTTGTTAGACCTGACGAGATGCTAAGGTTATCTGCACAGACTATCAGGGGTGAAAACATAACCATCAATCTCGACGATGCAAGCACATACTATTATATTCCAAGAATAAGAGGACCCAAAGCCGGAAGCATTGAGAATAGCTTGGTTAAGGGGATCTTCATGGTCTCCTTGCTTTATAATTCGTCAGATGAGGTCAGGGCATTTTATCGTTCTTCGGTGTTTGAGAGATTTCTTGATGGAGTGGTTAGACCGCTTGCTGTAGGCGAAGGATTTGAGGAGGACGCCCTACATGGATTAATGGGCTATGGCGGCGGATTCACGCCCTCAGGAGATGACATACTTACAGGCTTTCTCCCAACCCTGTGGCATCTAAAAGGCCCGAAGATAAACATGTCACAGAACGTCATAAAGAATGCTACCACATGGGCCAGCGGGAGGCTTCTAAGATATGCCTCGGAAGGATTGATAGATGAGGGGCTTGCAGGATACATAAGTGCGGTCCAGGAAGGTGAGCATGAAGCAGCGTTAGATTACCTGCTTATGATAGCTCGCAGAGGCCATACATCGGGACTCGAGATATCTATCGGAGCGATACTGGCTTCCTCCATAGCATGCGAGCGGGTCCATGGATGTGGAGTATTACACAGCGTTCTCGGAAAACTTATTAGTTGAACGCATTAGGTTTGGTTGTATGTCGTCTGGAGAGAGGCAGTTTAAGGAGTTTTATCCACCTCCAGTGGAGGTTACGAGGACTGAATACAAGTTCCGGATAGAGGACTTGGAATGTGTGCTGAGGCCCCTTGAGATGCCTATCCTCTCCGAGAAGAAGTATGAGCCTAAGGTCATCACATTGAGGGATGGCAGCAAGATGGTTGTGAGGCAGGTTGAGAGGGAGGAGGCTGACATACTTCTTGAGGCAATTAAGCCCTACTTCGACGTAAAACAAGACTTCTACGACCTAGTGGCCGTAAGAACGTATGCAGAGATACTTGCCTGGAAGGAATACAGAATAAAGGATCATTATGCGTTGATAGGCGTGATAGATGGGAAGCTGGTCGGCATAGTTAATGCAAGGCTCTGGGACCAAGACGTAGCAATAAGCCTCCACACAATATCATTTAAACGTGGGGTTGATGTTGGCCCAGCCCTATACTTCAGCAAGGTTGAGCATGCATTCGAGAACCTGGGTGTCAAGGAGTGGTGGGCAACATTCGAGAGCTATATAGGGTTCAGGGTTCTCAACGTCGAATGGGCTAAAAGGCAGAAACCATGGCCTGAATACCAGCACGAGCTGGGAGGAGCAAGAGTATACTACCTAACAAGAGATGACTGGGAGCTTTTGGGAAAGAAGAAATTCGCAAAATATCTGGGTGAACGCCCCGTCCCGCCGGAGCTCCTTAAGTCTGCAGAGAAACCTAGAATAAATAAGAAACCATTTGAGTTCTAAGCTCATTCACCCTTTCTCATATTTTCTCTAGGAGGTAAAGCTTAAGTATGTTATTGCCCTCGTTCGAGGCATGGATAGGAGGTCGAAGAAGGTAATCTTCCTCTCCCACTGCTTCATCAACCAGAACGCCAAGGTTCTCGAGTTTGCACGTTATCCCGGGGTTGTTGCACCCTTCCTAGACTTCATGAAGAGGAGGGGTTATGCAGTTGAGCAGCTTCCATGCCCCGAGACACTTCATATGGGGATTAAGAGATGGTGGAACACCAAGGAGCTATATGATACCCCAGGCTTCAGGAAACACTGCCGACGCCTAGCCAAGCATGTCGTGGATTTGATGGAGTATTATCAGAGGAAGGGGTATGATGTGGTCTTGATAGGCTTGGATGGAAGTCCCTCATGCGGAGTGAATATAACTGGTAGGAACCCTGAGTGGGGCGGGAGACCCTACGCCAGCATAGAGGATTATCACATAGTTGAGGAGATGGGTGTCTGGATGGAGGAGCTGAAGGCGGAGATAGAGAGACGGGGTGTGAAACTCGCCAACATGACCGGAGTCCCCATGGATGACCCCAAATTCAACATGGATGAATCCCTGAAGAATATAGAGAAGTTGGTGGAGGGCTAGACATATATGGGAATGGAGGATAGGCGAAGCTACAAGGTAGTGATAGTTCCCGACTACGCCCTCAACCCAGAGAATTATCCAGAACTACCCCAGCACCTCAAAATATACGAAGGAGCAAGGGACGCTGGATACGGCGTAATCAAGATGCCTCCAACCGATATCCCCGAGGAATCTATCGATGAATGGATTGAGATAACTGCCGACATGATAGAGGAGTACCTCAATAAGGGATACAAGGTTGCAGTTATAGCCGTTGAGGGTCTCCCCGATAAGGGGGTGTGGCTCAGCAAGCTCATGAAGGAGCTGGAGACGAGGAAAACTATGCCAAAGATACTTGAGATAAGTAGGGGAGAGCTTGAATCCGATGGGGAGAAGCTGGCGGAGAAGATTAAATCTGTTTTATCCTAGTCATGTGCCTTTATGAAGACTGCCTTATCCTCACGGTCCCTCCTACAGAAGCCGAACCTCTCAAACTGGACTACCTCGTCAACTCTAACGTCAGCCACCGCCCTCTCACCAAACCCTCTGACAATCTTAAGGCTCTCAGGGTTTACCTCATCCTCGTCCAGGTATAGTGGTCCTGGGACCAGAACCTCCACCTCCACAGCATCATCCGCAGGGACCCACTGAATAATCTTGACATCCTTTACTGGCTCACGACCCCGGAACTCGGCTTCAACAAGGTTCTCAGCTACCCTAAGGACCCTGAAGTTCATGAGATACTTGAGCCTCACCAAGTCCCCAGGCCTCATGGCCCTTGCATCGGATCCTGAGATGTAGAAAAGTCTCCCCACCTTTATTCTCCTTGAGCCCAGCTCCTTGCTCTCAGGATGGTATGGAGCCTCCACATCTCCGCCCTCGAACCCCCTAACATTAAGTCTCACAGGCTTCGGGACAAAGAAGAGTCTCCTGGCTTTTGGATCCAGTATTCTCCGGTTTACGGCATATAGGAGGCTCCAGTCATATACTCTCTCCGCATAGGTGAAGCCCGTCTGGGTTATGGTGAACTCTCTTATCGCCTCTGGAAGGATGCCCCTCCTCCTAAGCCCCTCTATGGTTGGGAACCTTGGGTCATCCCAACTTCTCGCCAAACCCGACTCGATTATAGCCCTCAGCTTCCTCTTCGAGACAGGAGTTCCCTTAAACTCAAACCTAGAATACTCAACGTATATGGGGTTCCGCATGCCAAGCAGCTCCCTGATATAGTTTTGGAGCTCGTCCCTGAGCGCAAACTCGCTTGTCCTGAGGACATGTGTTACCCCGCATAGGTGGTCTTCTATGGAGACTGCGAAGTCGTATAACGGCCAGACCCTGTATCTGGTTCCTGTGAGGGGATGTGGGTGCTCCACTATTCTGAAGAGGGCTGGGTCCCTCATTGTGGTGTTCTTGTGCTTCATGTCTCCGACGAGCCTTAATGTGGCCTCGCCCTCCCTGAATCTCCCAGAGAGCATGTCCTCCCACAACCTAAGATTAGTATCCACGTCCTGGCCCCTATGCTCACATTCTAGCCCCGCCTTCCTCAGCTCCCTAACCCTCTCAACCCTACATGAACATACGTATGCCTTCCCCAACTCTATCAGCTTTACCGCATAGTCGTAGAAGACCTCCATGTCGTCGCTGTTATTTTTCTCGTAGTCCCACTCTATCCCAAGCCACCTATATCCCCTCCTAAAACTCTCATAATACTCGGGTCTCGTCTTTCGTGGGTCGGTGTCCTCG
>CAZHEC010000082.1:0-5560 GCA_964531465.1 uncultured Nitrososphaeria archaeon
ATGTGGTGGATATAAAGCCGCCAGAAGGCTGCAACATTATCCTCGGAATATCCCACTTCATAAAAACTGTTGAGGACCTATACGAGGCTATAGTGAATACCGTTCCTGGAGCAAAGTTTGGCCTGGCTTTTGCTGAAGCGAGTGGCCCCTGTCTGATTAGGCATGAGGGGACGGATGAGGAGCTTAGGAGGCTGGCGGCTGAGACCCTCCTCAAGATAGGATGCGGCCACACATTCCTCATATACCTCCGAAACCTCTACCCGATCAACATAACCCAGCGGATAAAGACTGTTCCCGAGGTCTGCACCATACTAGCCGCAACCGCAAATCCCCTCCAGGTAATAGTCCTTGAGAGTGGCCAAGGAAGGGGCGTGATAGGCGTAATAGACGGATATAAGCCAAAGGGTGTAGAGGAGGAGCAGCACATAAGGGAGAGGCGGGAATTCCTACGGAAGATAGGATACAAGTTTTAAGGAGGTAAACACCTATATAACATTATTGCAAAAAATTCTACGAAATTATGTTCGAGCTTCCGCTAGTCATTGATGAGCCTGGCGCAACCCTGGCGGGAATAGAGGTTAGGGGCGCCGAGAATGACCCGGGGATGCTCTATCAGCGCTGAAGGATCCTGCGGAGTAGAAACCTATCGGTTAGGGGCTTGATATCGGGGAACTTGGGCGATGATAGGGTGGATGTATATATCTGCGTTAAGCTTCCCGAGGGAGACTTTGATAAGAACGGTGTGGTTGAGGAGCTTAGGAAGAGCATCAAGGCCGAGAGCATACTTTGGGTAGACTATGAGGTTGGCGGGTTCGCCGTCAGCACCTTCTTCCCCCTTAAGGTCTTCGGCAGGAGAGCCGTAATCTTCTCAGCCCCAGTCCTAGGAAGCATGATAAAGGGCTACAGGAAGAGGCTCGGGACCTCCGCAGCCAACGTGATAATGTATTATGCGGGGTATTCAGGCGGCCTTGATAGGGGTAGGGAGGCAGTGGGTGAGAGAGGGGAGCTGAAGCCTAGGGAGCTTCTCCTAAGATTCCTTTACAGCGGTAAAGCATTCGGCCAATATGATGGAGAGCTAAGGAAGATGGATGAAAGCACCGGTGAGACCGTTATAGTGGTGAGAAATAGCTGGGAGTCAGAATACATAGGCGGCGGATATAACGAGCCTCAATGCCATTATCTCAGAGGATTCTTCCAGGGCTTCATAGAATCACTCTTCAACAAAGAGATGGAATCAAAGGAGATACTATGCACCTGCAAGGGAGACCCCCACTGCGAGTTCCATATAAAGCCGAAAACCCTTTAACAGCCCCCACCACCCCATAAAGGGATGATGAAAGCGGGTAAAACGGAACCCAAGGCAAGGGTGATGAAGTCTGATACCCGTCCTGACCAAAACATGACAAAAGACTATCACAGGTTAGTCAAATGTTAATGCTCAGCCAAGGTTTTTATGAGCATTATAAGGGTATAATGATTGATGAAAAAGGTTCTGATTCTGGGAGGCGGAGCTGGAGGTGTTGTTGTCGCCTCCAGGCTCGCCAAACGTCTCAGAGACTCTGTTGAGATAACCCTGGTCGACAAGAATCCCTACCATGAGTTTAGACCGTCGTATCTCTGGGTAACTATGGGTATTAGGGAGCCTGATGATGTGAGGAGGCCTCTCAGCCTCCTGGGGGAGAGGGGCATAAAGATACTCAACGAGGAAGTAAGGGACATAAACCCTGCAGAGCGTAAGGTCAAGACCGATAAAAGAACCCTCGACTACGACTACCTAGTCGTGGCACTCGGAGCAGAGCTTAGGCCGGACCTCCTGCCGGGAGCCGAGAAGACGCACCATGCCTGGGAACTAGATGATGCGCTCAGGCTCAGGGAGGCGGTGGCAAGGTTTAAGGGAGGAAAGATACTGGTCGGCCCCGCATCCGTCCCCTATCGATGCTCCCCAGCACCATTCGAGCTGGCCCTAATGCTTAGATACCTCTCCGAGCAGAGGGGGATATCCGAGAAGACCGAGATAACAGTCTTCCATCCATGGAGAGTCCCGATGGAGCCATTCGGACCATTCATGCAGAACATGTTTAAGGGATTCCTGGAGCAGTTTAACGTGGAGTTTATCGGTTCTTGGGAGACAGAGAGGATTGATGATGAAAAGAAGAAGATTGTATCTAGGAAGGGCGATGAACTTGAATATGACCTAGCCGTGGTTATCCCACCTCATAGACCAGCCCGCCCAATCGAGGGAACCGACCTGATAAATAAGGACACAGGATACATGAACGTCAGCAGGAAGACCCTCAGGAACCCCAAATACGACGATGTCTTCGGGGTAGGAGACATAGTTGCCTCAACCCTGAACCTGGGCATGGCAGGAGTCTTCGCCCACTTCGAGGGAGACTTCGCGGCCTCACAGATAATAGACGAGGTCAAGGGAACCTACATGGCCATGACATATAACAAGACAGGTGTCTGCGTGATGGATGTAGGATACCTTGGTGCAGCAGTCTTCTGCGACTTCTCAGGGGTAATCGATGGGGTATCCGAGTATCCCGAATGCTGGGTCCTAGGGGGGATGAAGGCCTTCAGGGGGGCAAAGGTCATGTTCGAGAAGATGTGGTTCGCAGAGATATTCGGGAGGTGAGGATATGGCGTCTATAAGTATATCAGGTTTGCCGGAGGAGAAGGCCGAGAAGCTTGCGAAACTCTTGGAAAGGATTGCTGACAATGCCGACGCATTGGAGCAGCTTCTCGACACGCTTGAGAAGATGAAAGACACAGGGCTTCTTGCAGGAATATCGGCTTTGGCCGAAAGCTTCGAGGAGGGATTCAACTATCTTATGAGGCCGGAGCTGATGGGGGCTATGGGCAACATGATGATGCTAATCTACTTCATCAGCAGGCTAAACCATCCCATGATATACGAGGTTGCGGAGAATACGCCGCCCTGCATAGAGAAGGCATGGGAGGAGTTCAAGAAGACCCCCAATAAGAAGGCCGGATTCTTCGAGCTACTCGACCTCATGAGGAGCCCGGAGTTCTATGGAATGATGAGGGCTATGAAGGCCATGCTGGAATGCATGAGGAAAAAGTAGAGGAGCCTACCCCAGCTTCTCCCTAATCTCCTCCAATATTTTCTTGGCACGCTCCAATGCTCTAGGGAAACCACCCCTTTCCAGAAACATCTCCAACTCGGACCTAATCTCCCTTAAGTGTCTGGCCTCAGCCTCAAGGTTCACCGGCTTCTCAGCCTGAAGCTTTATTCCACCCTCCATGAAGCCCTCAGGGTAATACCAATCCTTAAACCATGTATACCCGAGCTTGAAGAGCTTATACCCAAGCCTAGTTGCAGGAGGGGGAACACCATACCGCATCTCCCTCCAAGTCTCCTCATCCTCATAGTATTCCACGAAGAACCTGCCACCCGGCGGAAGCCTGAAGAGCCCGATAACCAAGTCTTCAGCATCTGAGCCAAAATAATTAAACTCGACCCCACCTACTTTTAGTCTGGGAACTATATCGAATACCTCGACCCATGGGCGATAAAATTCACGGCCCTTAAACGCCTTGAGGTTAAGAAGTCTTCCACCACCCTTTACATGAATCTCCAAATTAACCTCTTCGGGGAATCTTCCGGGGAAAACCCGCTCTGCATAAATCTTTAATCCACCTACCTGGATGCCTCTCTTCAACATGAGTATTGCATCGTCCATCGCATAACCTTACCTCCTGCCTGATATAGCCCTCATAATCTGGCCTAGACTTATCTCCTTGTATCCGAGGATTCCTGAGGGCTTCTTTATCATCGTTATTATCAGTATTGATGCAAAGGTCAGCTGGACTATGCCGTAGATTCCGGTTGTCTCCTCTATGGGCTTCAGCACCTGCTTGAGGACGGTTAGCATAGTCGCCCCAAGTATCGAGCCCGATATACTTCCCATCCCTCCCACTATCAACATTATAACTATCTCGAAGGTCAATGCAAAGGAGAAGGTCCATGGGACTATAGCTGTTATCAGGTGGGCGAGCAGACCTCCAGCTATCCCTGCGAAGAATGCTCCGACTACAAAGCTTAAGAGCTTCATTCTCGCAAGATTGGTTCCGAATGCTTCTGCTGCCAGCTCATCCTCTCTAATGGCCATCAAACTCCTCCCAAACCTCGAGTTCACAATCTGCCTAATCACGAGTATTGTTACTATGACCCATCCATATATCCAGTAGCTGTTGGAGTAGGATGGGATGCCATTTATCCCTAGAGGGCCTCGTGTAAAGTTTATCAGGTTTGTGGCCAGGGCCTCTACCACTACCATGAACCCTAGGGTAGCTACAGCTAGGTAATGTCCTCTAAGCCTTAGGACCGGGAACCCTATGGGGAAGGCGGCTAGTGCGGCGACCAGCCCGCCTATCAGTAATGCCACTATAAACGGCAGCTCCACGCTGTTTAGTGGGGGTGGAAGCTCTGGGAGGAGGAGGCTCTTCCTCGCAACAGGGAATGTGAGGATCGTTGAGACATAGGCTCCAATCGACATGAAGCCTGCATGCCCTAGAGAGAATAAGCCCGCATAACCATTGGTTAGGTTGAGGCTCAGGGTCGCTATGATGTAGATTCCTATTAGGTTGATGATGAATAGAATGAATCTACTTATGGTTAGGTTCGCTAGGAAGAGTAGCATGAACAGGATTATTATTGGTGAAATATATTTCACGAGTATATCGTCTGTTTTCCGCATCATATCAGACTTTCACCACCTCTTTTCTGCCTAGTATTCCCGTAGGTCTGATTAGAAGGGTGATTATCAGTATGAGGAAGACTATGCCGTCCCTGTATCCTGCGAACCCTGGGGGAAGCAAGCCTATGCTAAGCATCTCTGCTAACCCTAGGATGTATCCCCCTAATGCGGCTCCAGCCACACTCCCTATCCCTCCGACAACTATGGCTACGAATGCCTTGACACCTATCAGGAAGCCCATGCCAGGCTCAATCTGCCCAAACTTTATCCCCCAGACGAACCCAGTATAAGAGGCGATAACCGAGCCGAGAATGAAGGCAACAACTATCACCTTATCCACGTTTACACCTATAAGGTTCGCTGCCTCCAAGTTCTCCGCAGTCGCCTTAATGGCTATACCAAGCCTACTCTTCTTCTGGTAAAGTATGAACCCCAATGTTATGGCTATACCCGAGAAGATTATGACTAAGTCTATTACCCTGATGGTTAATCCTCCAATACTATAGATTATGTTTAGCTCCGGTATGACGGGAAATGGCTGAGGCTGAGACGACATTATTATCCTTACCAAGTTCTCGATGAATATATACGCGCCGAGGGAGGTTATAAGCATGCTGACTTCCGGCTGTCCTCTAAGAAACCTATAAGCGGTTAACTCGAGGAGATACCCCGTAATTCCGCCTGCAGCCAGGGTTATTATGAATGCGAGTGGGTGGCTGCCGAAGTTAAGGGTCGCTACGAAGAACACGTATGCTCCAACCATTACGAATGCTCCGTGGGCGAAATTAATCAGCCTAAGCATGCCGTATACTGTGTTCATTCCTAATGCGAGTAAT
>CAZHEC010000083.1:0-5546 GCA_964531465.1 uncultured Nitrososphaeria archaeon
TTCAAATACCTGTATCCCCTGATTATCGCGGCGGGGACACCCTCATCGGCCTGACCCATGACAAGCTCGGCAGCTGAGGCAAGCTCATCCGCCACGCAGATTATCTTGCTCCGCAGGACCCTTCCATGCAGGTCCCTCTTACCCCTTAGGTCTAGGAGGGGCTCCAGCCCTGAGCATCCTATGGCCACGTTTATCGCGCCCCTTCTGAGCGGTCTTCCATGAGTATCTGAGATTATCACGGCCACATCCACGCCTGTAAGCCTTCTTACGCCCTCACGGATCCTCCTAGCGGAGCTGTCAGGGTCTAGTGGTGGAAGAGATGCCAAGCCTGCCCCAACATTGCTTAGATCTACCCCCGAGTTTGCGCATATGTGGCCTCCATACGTCTCGGTTATGATTATTCCACGGCTCATCCTCACGACCCGTCTAGCCTCCCTCAGGATTAGCTCCACGTGCCTCGGGTCTTTCTTAAGCCTCTCCGCGGCATTCTCGGCGAATATGGATGGCTGTATCTCACGTAGTCTGGCTACCCGTCCCTCAGCCTTCGAGACGATTATCTGGGAGACCACCAAGATGTCTCCCTCGCTTATACCAACCCCAATCCTGTTCGCCGTCGAGACTATGAGCTCCGCCAGGTCATCACCCTCCCTCACCATGGGGATTCCGCGCAATCCTATGATCTCCACTCTATGCATGCCTCTCCCGGGATTCTATGCTGTGAGATTATGCTAAAGAATTTTAGCCGAGGAGGATTGATAAGGGTTTTACCAGGGCTATTCCGAGCATCTCCCTAACCGTTGGCACAAGCTCCTTGAGCAGGTAGGCTAAGCCCACGGTTGCCATTACTATTGCAAAGAATGCCAGGAAGACCGCGACCAGCGAGGCAGCATCTCTCACGCTTATCCAGCTCATCTCCGCTTCTAAGCCCAGGGAGTTTAAGAGGTTAATTTAAACCATGAGTCCTAGGTCCCTATGCCTAGGTAGAGTTTTGCGAGCTCGGGGTGGCTTAGGAGTTCCTGGGGCTCGCCCTCGAACATAAGCCTGCCTGAGACTAGGAGGTATGACCTGTCGCCGATCTCTAGGGCTCTGCGGGCATTCTGCTCGACCAGGAGTATCGTCATTCCGAGGCTGTCCCTCAGCTCGACTATCTTTCCCAAGACCTCCTTGGCTATCTTGGGCGCAAGGTTTCCGGTAGGCTCGTCGAACATCATTACCCTGGGTCTCCGTATGAGGGCCATGGCCATGGCGACCATCTGCCTCTCTCCTCCACTCAGGGTTCCGGCCTTCCTCTCCCAATACTTCCTGATTATCGGGAACATCTCGGAGACTTCCTTCACCCTTGACTCAATCTCGCTCTTGTCCCTTATCGTGTAGCCTGCCATCATCATGTTCTCCCTTACCGTAAGGTTTGCGAATACGTTATCCACCTGCGGGAGATAGGCCACCCCCCTCTTAGCTATCTCATGACTCATGAGCCCCGTGAGTTCCACACCATCAAAGTCTATCGAGCCAGAGTATATCTTGGTGAGCCCGAAGATGGATTTCAAGAGGGTGCTTTTACCGCTTCCATTGGGTCCAACTATCACGGTTATCTCACGGTCCTTTACATCCATGTTCACGTCGAAGAGGATGTGGAGCCTCCCATACCCGGCGTTCAGGTTCCTTATCCTTATCATACCTATGCACCCAGGTAGGCCTCTATCACCTTAGGCTCCATCAGGACTTTCTCGGGCTTACCCTCGGCGATTATCCTTCCAGAGGCCATGGCGAATACATGGTCTACATACTTGAGGGCTATCTCAAGCCTATGCTCTATTAGGAAGAAGGTTATCCCCATGCTGTCCCTGAGGTGCTGGAGCCTCCCAAATACCTCGTGGGCGAGAACTGGGTTGACGCCAGCTATAGGCTCATCCATCATAATCATCCTAGCACCGCTCATTAAGGCACGGCCTATCTCGAGGAGCTTCATCTGACCCCCGCTCAAGGCGTATGAGGGCTGGTCCCATAGGTCCGCCAGCTTGAGCTCCTCCAAGATTCTGAAGGCCTCCTCCACGGCCTCTATCTCCTCCATCAGCCAGGAGTTTCTTAGGGGTGCCTTGAGGATGGCCTCCCCGCTCTGCCCCCTCTTCGAGACCAGGAGGTTCTCCAAGACGGAGAGCTTCAGGAAGGGCTGGGGAATCTGAAAGGTCCTGACGAGCCCAAGACGGTAAACCTCGTGGGGCGGGAGCCCCGTTATGTCCCTGCCATTAAAGACCACCCTCCCAGATTCGGGTCTATACACTCCTGTAACTACGTTGACTAGGGTTGTCTTGCCCGAGCCATTAGGCCCTATCAGGATGTAGATTCTCCCTTCCTCAAGCTCTAGGCTGACGTTATCTAGGGCCACGAGTCCCCCGAAGGTCTTCCTAACACCCGCTATCCTCAGTATAGTCCCCATCTCTCGTTATTCGTGCCTAATCCCTGATTACCTTATAAAAGTTTCCAAAAAAAGGGAAGGATGGAGTTGTTTAATGCTCCATGGTGTAGGATACCGTGTCGGTCTCGAAGTCCCATCCGCCGACCTGGACCCACTCGTATTGGTCGCCAACCTTCTTTATCTGCCAGAGCTCATAGTCGGATTTAGCTAGGTCTCCTCCCTCGTTAAGCTCAATCTTACCTATTGCCCCGGTATAGAAGCTGAGGACTCCTGGCATAGCCTTGATGACGGCCTCGGCGTCGGTTGACTGGGCGGCTAGAACGGATAGCGCTAGGACCCAGGTTATGTCGTATGCTGAGTAGGCGTAGCTGTCAGGCAGCCTTCCAAGCTTTGCGACTAGCTGCTCCCTCAGCTGGGTCCTCTTGGGGTTAGGCTCCCCGAAGATCGGGTTAAGCCACTTGGTCTTGACTGCGAACTCTGCTGCTAAGGGTTCCTGGAGTATCTCTGCTAGTAGGGCTGTTCCGTCGCTTCCATACCATCTGACCTGGCTTAGTATTGGGTAGTCGTTTGCCTTGGTGAGTAGGTCTACGGCCTCGGCGAAGGCTATGAAGAGGACTCCTACCTTGTCTGCCCCATGCTCGTCAACCGCCGCCTGCACTGCGTCGGCCAGGAGACCGACCTCTGCTCCGAATCCCTTCTTCTCAACCTCCTCGGGCGCATACCTTATCCCCTCTAGGAACTGGCCACCCAGCTTCTCGAACGCCTCCTTAGACGCCTTATGCAGCCCGTCTCCCCACGCATCTCCCCTCCATATGGGGACGACAACCCTTACTCCATCCTCCCACATAGCCCTAGCTATGGCTGGCCCCTGCTTAGTGTCGTCTGGGCAGAACCTGTAGATGAAGTCGTCGGGTATGCTGAGCTCCGGCGCCGTGGAGGACTGGCTGATCATGAGTATCTTGTTGGAGTCGGCGAATCCCTTCAGGTTCCTGACCTCGGCGCTGGTCTGTGGGCCTATGATTAGCCTGATTCCCTTGGCGGCGAGGCTCTGGAGCTTGGTTAAGGCCACGTCAGGCTTGGTCTCGGTATCCTCTATCAAGACTGTGAACCTAACAGGGCTACCTGACTTCTCCAGCCACGAATTAATCTCCTGGAGGGCGATCTCAATGGCAGCCTTACTGTTCTCACCATAGGAGGCTAGGGAGCCGCTGAGAGGCAATAGGGCGCCAAGCGTTATCTCGCCCGAGAGCCCCCCTCCTGCAGCGGTCTGAGTAACTGTTACCGTTACCCTCTCACCGCCAACGGTCTCGGTCTTAGTAACCGTAACTGTCTCGGCAGCGGCAGTCTTGGTGACCGTAACCGTTCCTCCTGCAGCGGTCTGAGTAACCGTCTTTGTCACGGTCTCGGTTACTGCGGCAGGTGGGGCGACCATAGGCCCTACCGCGACGCCTATCCCGACTCCGACTAGCAGGGCCACTATTGCTAGTGCGGCGGCTGCGGCCGAGGTTATTCCAGAGATTTTCCTACGCATGTTCTTGTTTGGATTGGTGCTCGCATATAAATTTTAATGACATTTGACGAGCATCGGATTCCGGGGGAGTAAAGGTTAAATTTTTACGCTTTTCCCTCGGGTTTTGGAACAGTTATGGCGCTGCTTCCTCCGTTATATCAGGAGGCGTTAATTTTTTCGAGTTTATTGACGCTGCTTAGTGCTGGTTTAACGCTCACCTACCTTACTACCCGTGTCCCCAACTTCTCTCACGGCTCCTTCGCCACTATAGGTGCGTATGTTAGTCTGACGAGTTTCAGAGTTCTCCAGCTGACACCCTACTACCTCATTCCCTTGGCATTCGTGTTGGCAGGCGCTGTGGCCTTAGCGCTATACAAGCTTATCCTGAAGCCTCTAATGAATAGGGGTTCTTCGATAATCTTCCTTATGATAGCGACGATAGCATACGACATGATACTGCTCTCCGCCCTAAACATTTACGCAGACTATCTGTCAGAAGGTCTCAAAGTAACTTCTAGATATTTTTCGCTTAAGGTGGCTGACATTAGGATTGGGGGGCCGACCGGGACGCCCATGGTGTTTTATAGCTCCTTATCGTCGGCCATAGCAGTCATAGTTCTCCTCTACATACTCTTGACTAGGACCAGGTTCGGTGTCGCAATGAGGGCTACCATAGAGAATCCTATGCTGGCCGGCGTGGTGGGAATAAACACGGACCTGGTTTATACTGTCTCCTGGTTCATGGCCGGGGGTCTCGCAGGGCTGGCAGGCGTCTTAATCTCGCTATGGTTCATAGGAAACCCGGATCTAGGCTCCATAATCCTAATCAGTATATTCGCCGCCAGCATAGTGGGTGGGTTTAACAACATTTATGGCGCCTTCTTGGGAGGATACTTGGTGGGGTTCGCCGAGGTCTTCGGCCAATACATCCTCGCCAGGAACATAGGAGCTTGGATAGTCCCGTATAGGCCTGTAATTCCATTAATAATAATGGTGGCCACGTTGCTGATAGCTCCATACGGTTTGGCGGGTGTTAGGTGGAGGGAGCTTGGCAGGAGGCTCAGGAGGTAACGAGGAATGGCTTTACCCGCAGAGCTAACATTATTCCTCACAAGCATAGTTGCTTGGGCAGCCCTCTACCTAATAGTCTCCCTGAGTCTGAACCTGGAGTTCGGCTTCACAGGCATACCCAACTTCAGGAAGGCATTGACGCAGCAGGTGCCTGGGAGTTGGATCGAACGCTGGAAATAGCCGCAGATGCATTGCGTTTGCCGGATTGGGATGCGGATGTGACTCAGCTATCGGGAGGTGAGCGGCGACGGGTAGCCTTGTGCCGTTTATTACTTTCAAATCCAGATATGTTGCTGCTGGATGAGCCAACCAACCATCTGGATGCTGAATCAGTGGCCTGGTTAGAACGTTTTCTGCATGACTACCCAGGGACTGTGGTGGCAGTGACGCATGATCGTTATTTTCTGGATAATGTGGCCGGTTGGATTCTGGAGCTGGACAGGGGATACGGGATTCCCTGGGAAGGTAATTATTCTTCCTGGCTGGAGCAGAAACAAAACCGACTGGAAGTCGAAGAAAAACAGGCCAGTTCACGGCGTAAAGCAATGG
>CAZHEC010000084.1:0-3423 GCA_964531465.1 uncultured Nitrososphaeria archaeon
TGAAGCTTGATGAGGCGGATGGTGGGACAGAGTTAAAGTGGTCCGCAGATGTTAGTATCAGCGGTCCTCTGGGAAGCCTAGCGAAGTCTATGGTGGAGGGATACGTGAAGAGGATGGTTGACCAACTGTTTGACTGTGTAAAGAAGAAGCTGGAGGGATAGCAACTACCTCGTGTATGCCGATTAAAGATTAATACAGCCCCTAAAGTTTAGTAGAGTTGTAGGTGTTGTGATTTGGCTGGAAAATTCGTGGGTAAGCCCATTCCCCCTCAGGATGCCTTCCTCAAGGCAACAGGTACAGCACCATACAACTATGACATCGAGCTTCCAGGAATGCTCTACGCCAAACTTGTTACCAGCACTATTCCGCATGGCAGGATTAAGCGGATTAACGTGGAGGAGGCTCTGAAGGTTCCAGGGGTCGTGAAGGTGGTTACGGGCAGGGACATACCCTACATGGTTGGGATGTATGCAGGTGATAGAGACCTCCTAGCCATAGAGAAGGTTAGGTGGGTGGGGCATCCGGTCGCCGCCGTGATAGCCGAGAGCCTCGAGGCTGCGGAGAAGGCGGCAGAGCTAGTTGATGTTGAGTATGAAGAGCTGCCAGCGGTCTTCGACCCCCTGGAGGCCATGAAGCCAGGCGCCCCCTTAATCCACGAGCACATGGAGAAGTATAGGAGGTTGCCGGTCTTTAAGCCTGTTCCAGGGACCAATATAGCGAATAAGTTCAGGGTTGTTAGAGGCGATGTTGAGACAGCCCTCAAGGAGGCTGATATAGTTATCGAGGAGGAGTTCCATATCAAGCATGTAAGCCACGCATTCATGGAGACCCAGAATGTTATAGCTCACTGGCACCTCGACGGAACAATAGAGATATGGACTAGTTGGCAGAACCCTAACCCCGTCCGCCAAATAATGGCCGAGTCATTCGGTATACCATACAATAAGATAATTGTCAAGATACCCTTCGTGGGTGGGGGATTCGGAGGCAAGGCAGGCCTGGGATGGGAGGCCCTAGTGGCTGTTCTCTCAAGGGAGGCAGGCCATAGACCCGTTAAGCTAGTCCTCTCCAGAAAGGAGCAGTTTACCTCAGGTGCATGCAGGGAAGGATTCCACGCATTTGTCAAGGCGGGATTTAAGAAAGATGGTAGATTCATAGCCTACGACGTAAAGTATGTGCTTGATGCAGGCGGCTATGCGGACTACACGGTCAATGTGGGCAGGGCTGTAGCATACTCGGCTGACGGCTCCTACGAGATTCCAAACATCAGATGTGAGGCCTACACGGTCTATACCAACAAGGTTCCCACAACAGCCCTGAGAGGGTTTGGATACTCGGAGAGCCACTGGGTCTTAGAGCAGGTAATCGAGAGGGCCGCTAAGAAGCTAGGTATGGACTCAGCCGAGGTCCGTAGGATAAACCTAATCAAGCCAGGTGTATCCATAACGGCTACAGGTGAGAGGCTTAGGGAGGATGTGGGGAATCCTAGGAAGGTCCTAGAATCCATCCTCCAGGAGATTGGGTGGGGAAAGCCATCTGAAAAGCCTAAGGAGCCGTGGAAGATTAGGGCGAAGGGTGTGGCACTACTAGTTAAGGGTCCTGCCCAGCCACCCAAAGCCCCCTCCTCCGCAGCCATAAAGTTCAACGAGGATGGAACGATAAACCTGCTAGTCAGCACAGGAAACTTTGGACAAGGAACCGTTACAGCCCTGGCCCAGATAGTGGCCGAGGAGTTCGGGGTCCCATTAGAGAGCGTTAGGGTTGACTGGATTAGGGATACGCATAGCTCACCTTACTCGTGGCAGACTGTTGGGAGTAGGGGGCTCTTCACCGACGGGATAGCCGTCCTAAACGCCGTCAAGGATGCTAAGAGGCAGATATTTAAGGTGGCCTCGGAGGCTCTCAGATGTCCCGAGGAATACTTAGAGCTGGTGAACGGCGAGGTTAGAGTGAAGGGTAAGCCATGGATGAAGATACCGCTTAAGGACATAGTGATGGGATACAGCTACCCTGATGGAACATCCATAGGGGGGCCGATAATAGGTAGAGGCGTCTACATGTCGGTTCACACCACGAACCTTGACCCCGAGACAGGGCAAGGCCACCCAACAATATTCCACACCTACGGGGGCACAGGGGTTGAGATTGAGCTAGACCTGCTCACGGGTGAGATAAGGGTTCTCAAGGCTGTCCAAGCATTCGATATAGGCAAGGTAATAAACCCCTTGCTCCTTAAGCAGCAGTTCCACGGCGGTTTCATCATGGGTATGAGTATAGCCTTGTTCGAGGAGATTAAGTTTGATGAGCGTGGATGGGTGCTTAATCCTAACTTCACCAGCTACTATGTGGCCCGCATCAAGGATGTGCCGCCTGTTGTAGAGAAGTTTGTTGAGACACCGCAGGCCGATGGGCCGTATGGAGCTAGGGGTGTGGGCGAGCTGACCATGATAGGTGTGGCTCCAGCAATAGCAAACGCAATCTTTAACGCCATAGGTGTTAAGCTCAACAATCTTCCCATGACGCCTGAGGAGGTGTGGAGGACGATTAAGGCCCAGAGACCAGACTTAATAGAGAAGGCGGTTAAGGAGTATCAGAAGAAGATGAAGGAGGTGAAGGCCGTCGCATGAGCTTCGGCTCACCCTGGTTCACCTTACCCGAATTCACCTACCATAAGCCCAAGACCCTTAAGGAGGCCCTCGAGCTACTCGATAAGCATGGTGAGGAGGCTAAGGTCATGGCTGGAGGAGTCGGCCTACTGGCATTCATGAAGGAGAGGCTCATGGCACCGAGCCACGTAATAGACCTGAAGGGAATCCCCGAGCTAGGACAAGCAATCTACAAGGAGGGAGAAGGACTAACCATAGGGGCGACAGTAACACTCAACGACCTAGCAAGATACGAGCCCCTGAAAAAGTTCGGGGCACTTTATGATGCGGTCAACGATATAGCTGACCCGATAATAAGAAACAGGGCCACGCTGGTCGGAAACCTCTGCGAGGCAATACCCTGGGTTGATACACCCCCCGCCCTCATAGCCCTAGGAGCTGAGGTGGAGATTCGGAGTCTCAAGGGTGGGAGGAGAGTTCCTGTTAAAGACTTCATCAAGGGGCCGGTGGAGATAGATCTAGAGCCTAATGAGCTCGTCGTGGCCGTCCATGTCCCAGAGCCTTCCAAGAAGTCTAGGAGCAGGTTCATCAAGTATAACACGGGCTCGGAGTTCGCCTTGGTTAGTGTGGCCGCCAACGTGGCCATTGATGGGGGAAGGGTTAAGGACGCCAACATAGTCTATGGGGCAGTCTCCTCCACACCACAGATAGCAGCTAGGGCCGCCGAGACCCTTAAGTTGGCTGAGAAGCCCTGGGAGGTCTTAGACGAGGTTGGGAGGATTGCGGCCGAAGAGGTTGAGGCGGTGTCGGATGTCTT
>CAZHEC010000084.1:3433-5504 GCA_964531465.1 uncultured Nitrososphaeria archaeon
GCAAGCGAGGAGTATAGGAGGCATCTAGTCAGGGTTCTTACCTTAAGGGTCTTGAGGGAGGTGCTGGGATGAGGGAGATAACCCTAACCGTGAACGGGGAGAAGAGGAAGACCTTAGTAAAGGACAACGACCTATTACTCGACGTCCTAAGGGATAAGTTATACGTCAAGAGCGTTAAGGCTGCTTGCTGGAGAGGAGAGTGCGGGCTCTGCACAGTCCTGATGAATGATAGGCTCGTCAAGTCATGTCTCGTCTTAGCAGTCGAGGCGGATGGAGCAGAGATAATCACAGCCGAGGGATTGGTGAAGGATGGAGAGCCGTCGCCAATACAGAAAGCCTTCATAGAAAAGGGGGCGCTACAGTGCGGCTTCTGCACACCAGCATTCGTAATCTCAAGCCACAAGCTTCTCACCACTAACCCGAACCCAAGCGACGAGGAGATACGTAGATTCCTCAGCGGGTTAATCTGTAGGTGTGGAACATACAACCAAGTAATAGAGGCGATAAGGGAGGCCCAGAAGGCCTACGCCTCCCGATAAAACATCTATAACAGTTTATCCAGCGCCTCCTCCAACTCTTTCTCAAGCTTAGGCGGTGGACTCCATCTAACGTGAACCACCCTAACCCCCTGGCTCTTTAGGTCCCTATAGAATGTCTCGAGACCTACGTTGATGACCTTAAGCTCCGACTCGAATAGCCTGAGCCTATTCTCCATTGCCTTATCCTCGGAGGGCATGTCCTCACCTTCTACAAGTCTATGAACTCCTTATACGTTTTCCTAAGCCTCTCGGCTTTAATCTTACCCTTCCTTGCTACGAGTGCTGAGGCGAAGGCCATGAGGGCGTTTGTGGGGAAGGTTATGACACCCGCTCTCTTAAGCTTGTTTTCCTGCTCTCTTAAGTTTTGAGGGTCTCTGCGCGTTCCGCATACATGAGCCATAAACACTATCTCCCTGCCATCCTTAACAGCTCTCTCCCTAGCCTCCTCTATTGCGTCGAGTGTGGCTCCAACCGGGTCTGGATGGGCGCCGTATCCTAGGACGAAGTCGAGGGTTATGACCGCTACCTCGGGGTCCCCTGCCTCCTCAACTATCCTCAGCTTCCTTAGGGTTGGGTCTATCATGGGGTGGGGTCTCCCGGCGGTGAACTCCTCCTCACCCATATCTATCACGCTATGCCTCATGCTCTTGAAGGGGTCTGGGAGCCGGTACCTCTCATCGAGAGGAGCATTACTATAGACTCCCCCTATAAGCTGCCGATAAATTAGGAGCGACTCATACATGAGTGTGCCACCCGTGTAAAGGGCCCTTATGTATCTCTGCCTGGCGTCGAGTTTCTTTGAGATCTTAAGGGACATTCTCTTGAGTTCTGAGAGCCTCATAGAGATTTTCTTGCGGGCTGATGGGAGCTTCCTGGGGTTGAGCAGCTTGACCGTCTGGAGAACTGCTTTGTGGAGGCTTCTAGCCGGATATATCCTCTTCGAGAGCCTCTTCGGGGGGCGATACGGGGTCTTTCCGAGGAAGCATGCCACGTAGGTCTTCCTCCCGCCCTCGATCACCTTTGTAAGCTTGTCTAGAACCTCCTTGTCGGGAGGCTTCGAGACGACCATGATTAGCTTCGTCTTGGGGTCCTTCTCGAGGGCTAGTATGGAGTCTTGGGCCATGATTCCGCCAACCTCCTTCTTGACATCATTTCCGCCTATTCCGAGACCTTGCGAGACCCCTAACCCAACCATGTCTAGGAGCACGCTAACCTCCTGGAGACCTGTCCCAGCTGCAGCAACTATACCGACAGACCCTCTCTTCACAGTGTTAGCGAATGCGATGGCCTTGCCGTTGATTATTGATGTCCCTGCCCCTGGGCCGAGGACAAACAGCCCCCTGCTGCTAGCATACCTCTTCAACTCAACTTCATCCTTTATTGGGACGTGGTCGCTGAAGAGATGGACATGGACCCCATGCTCAAGCAGCTTCATGGCTACGTCCCTGGCGTATTCTCCTGGAACAGAGACTATGGCTAGATTTGCGTCAGGCATGGCCTCTAAAGCCGACTCAACCGAGTAGTATTCCTCT
>CAZHEC010000085.1:0-5387 GCA_964531465.1 uncultured Nitrososphaeria archaeon
CGACTAGTATACATAATGTTCAGGGTCGAGGAGACGGGGGAGGGCTTGGTCATCGCCACGACTAGGCCCGAGCTCCTAGTTGCATGCAAGGCAGTATTAGTGAATCCGAATGATGAGCGATACCTCCATCTCCACGGTCTCCATGCAAGGGTCCCAATATATGGACAAGTGGTTGAGATAATTCCTCATCCTGCCGCCCGCCCGGAGTTCGGGACAGGTGCGGTGATGATATGTAGCTATGGAGATTACACGGATGTTCTCCTCTTTAGGGAGCTAGGTCTCGAGGAGGTTGTGGCCATTAATGAGGAGGGCAGGATGACGGAGAAGGCCGGCAAATATGCTGGCATGAGGGTTGACGAGGCTAGGGACGCAATAATACGAGACCTTCAGGAGATGGGCCTGGTAACTAAGATAGAGGAGATAAGACATAGAACACCAATCTGTGAGAGAAGCAAGACGCCGATAGAGATAATACCCATGCAGGAATACTACCTCAAGCAGCTGGACTATGCAGAAGAGCTTATCAAGCTGGCCGATAGGATGGCCTTCCATCCCCCGCACCACAAAAGGCTACTCCTAGACTGGATAAACAGTCTCAGGATAGACTGGCCCATAAGCAGGCGAAGATACTACGCAACCGAGATACCTGTATGGTATTGCAGGAGGTGTGGCGAACCTCATGTGCCTCCGCCTGGGAAATATTATAGGCCTTGGAGGGACCCGGCGCCCTTCGAGAAGTGTAGGAGATGCGGGCATAACGAGTTCGTGGGCGAGGAGAGGACCTTCGACACATGGATGGACTCCAGCGTATCCCCCCTCTTCATAACCAGATACATGAGGGATGAGAGATTCTTCCGAGCCACCTACCCCACAGGAGTCAGGCCCCAGGGAAAGGACATAGTGAGAACATGGCTATACTACACCATCCTAAGATGCTACCAGCTGACGGGCAAGCCCCCCTTCAGGCACGTCTGGATAAGCGGCCTCGGACTCGACGAGCACGGGAGAAAGATGAGCAAGAGCCTCGGAAACGTGATAGACCCGATCCCGATACTGGAGAAGTATGGCGCAGACGTCTTCAGGTTCTGGAGCGCCCAGGAATCAAGCCTAGGGGAGGACTTCAGAATATCCGAGCAGAGGATAGCTTCGGCGGGAAGGTTCCTAACCAAACTCTGGAACATAGCAAGATACATCTCAAGTTTCCCAATACCTAGAAGAGCCGAGCTAACAGCAACGGATAAATGGATACTCGCAGAGCTTTCGGAGAAGATTGAGAAGAGCATCAAAGGATACCGGGAGCTGAACTTCTTCATCCCAGCAACCACGATAAGAGAATTCACATGGAACATATTCGCTGACCACTACATAGAGATGAGCAAACCCAGGGCATATGGCTCAGGCTTCGGCAGGAAGGAGCAGAGAGCCGCCTGGTTCACCCTCCACGAGGTCCTCAGAAACATCCTCATAGCCCTCGCCCCAATAACACCCTTCATAACAGACGAAATCTGGAGAAGACTATACTCTGAGAAAAGCATACACTCACAACAACTCAAACCACCAAAATGGAGCAAAACCTACGCGAGATACACCAAGAAGGTAGTCGAGTTCAACTCTAGGGTATGGGCTGAGAAGAAATCTAGAGGGCTAAGTCTAAAGGACCCGATAGAGATTGAGATACCTCGGGAGCTACGGCTCTTCAAGAAAGACCTCCAAGCAATGCACAACATAGTAAAGGCTTAAAGATTGGCGTGAAATATTTCTAATGCTGAGTTGTGAAGAGCGTCGGAACTCCTGACGCCTCAGGCGGATGATGACCCTAAACCTTCATGAATAATTGAATGACTCCATCATCTAGGGAGAGAATACTGAATTCGCCTTGTTTCTCTCCGCTCATGCCGGGGGAGCCTGGGGGCATTCCGGGCAGGGCTATTCCGTCTATATCTGGTCTCTCGTTCAGGAGCTTCTTAATGGCCTTGAAGGGAACATGACCCTCAACAAAGTATCCATCCAGTATGATGGTATGGCAGCTCCAAAGGTCCCTCGGGATACCTATCTCCTTCTTAACACTAACTACATCATGAATCTCAACAGCTTTTACGTCTAGTCCCTTATCCCTCAAATACTGCAAATAATTCTTACAGCATCCACATGTAGGTGAGTAATACATCGTGATTCCAGAGTCCACGTTGCTTGGATTGTTTGTAAGTAAGCCTAGGAGGAACACTGCTCCAACTCCTAGAACAATTAGCATTAACATTGGTGCCAAGACATAGTTAAGTTTGCTTCTCCTCTTGCTTCCACGTTTCTTCCTCATCCCCTTAATGATAGTCTTTTCACCTTTTATGTTTATAGTGTGCTCCCTCAAGTTCTAGGAGCTTCTTCTTCATCTCCACTCCATACCCGTATCCGCCAATGCTTCCATCACTTCTTACGACTCTATGGCACGGGATTATGATTGCTATGGGATTTGAGGCCACAGCATTTCCAACCGCTCTCTGAGCCTTAGGTCTCCCCACCTGCTCCGCAACCCACCCGTAGCTCCTAACCTCCCCGTAGGGTATCTTGAGAAGCGTTTCCCATACCTTTCTCTGGAAATGTGTTCCACGGAGTTCCAAAGGAAACCTGAAGATAACCCGCCTGCCCTGGAAGTATCTGTTGAGCTGTTTAAAGAGAGGTTTGAAGAAGTTATCCTCACGGATTGCTTCGGGATACCTCTCCTTAACCCATCTCTTAAACTGCAGCTCATCCTTATAGAACCCGAGCCTCACCAATCCTCTCTCGGAGGAGACCAAGCCTATCAGACCTAGGGGGCTATGATAGACTGCGTAAAGGCTCTTCCCCATCTCCTAATCCTTAATTCCTAGAGTGTAGCTACTATTTGTATGAGTGGCCCACCATATCATATAACAGCCCGTAAAGGTGAGGTTGGGGAGAGGGTTATTGTTGTAGGAGACCCTGCGAGAGCGGAGCAGCTATCAGGGAAGCTCCGCAAACCCAAGCTTGTCAGCACAAATAGGGGTATGCCTGTCTATACTGGAGAATACAACGGGGTGAACGTCTCCATCGCAACACACGGTATGGGGGGTCCCTCGGCCATGATAGTGTTCGAGGAACTCTACATGCTAGGTGCTAGAGTCATGGTTAGGCTAGGCTCCACCGGCGGCCTCCTCCCAGAGATAGAGGAGGGAGAGATAATCATACCCACTGTGGCCACATACCTAACTAGCTACGGAGTCCTGGCCGCCTACGCTCCAGGGGTCTGCCTCCCAAGCGCCCCCAGCTTCGACGTGCTCTCAAAACTTGTAGAGAAGGCCAGGGAGATGGGCGTGAAGCATAGGATAGGCCCCGTCCTATCCAACGATGCATTCTACTCCGAGAGCCCGGACTTCGCAGAGTTCTGGAGAAAGAAGGGAGCCATATCGGTCGAGATGGAGTGTGCGGCGCTCTTCGCATTAGGCCATCTTAGAGGATTCAAGACGGGGGCGGCCTTGGTCGTAAGTAACAATGTGGTCCGTGAGACGCCGCTCCTAAGGGCCGAGCAGCTCAGGGAGTATGTGGATAAGGCTGGGGACCTCGTCCTTAAGGCCATAACCGAGGTCTCTCCCTAAACAATTTATTTACCCTGGATTAGTGAATCCTATGTGGGATGATGAGCAACGTCCATGTTGATTATATGATACTCGACGGGCAGTCTGACCACACTCAACAAATCTTCCTGGGAGAATAAGGGTCATGCGTATAGGTCTAATGGGTCTCTGGAATGCGGCCAACGGGCCGTCAATACATGCTGAGCTTATTGGCAGGTCATGGGTCAAGACGGGACATAGGCTCACGGTCTTCGCCCCCACACATCACCCAGATGCTAGACCAACTGGCCAGGAGGATGAACCATTCGTGATAAGGCATTACGCTGTAGAGAGGGTTAAGCCATTCACACGAGCTTCTATGTTTAACCCCGCACCGCTGCTGGAGGAGGATTATGAGGTTTTCGTGGCCGAGAACGTTGAGCGTCTTCCCGTGGAGAGGCTTCTTGAGGTCTTTCCGAGGATTAGGGAGAAGGCAGCCACCGTGATGGTCGTCCATGAGGGAAACCCTCCCCAGGACCCGCTCTTCTACAAGCTAGAATGGGACGCGATAACATGCTTCGATCAACGATACAAGGAATTCATCCAGGAGCACTTTCCAAAAGAGAGGATACATATCATACCATTCCCATGCCATCCTATGAAGCTGGGCGATAAAGGCCGGGCAAGAAGAGTACTAAACTTGCCGCAAGGGCGTCCCATAATATTCTCCTATGGATTCAGGGTTAAAGACATCCTGAACGCCGTCCCTGAAATAGCTCCGCTAGCGGAGAGAAGAGGTTTAATGTATCTTGTAGCTGTTAGCTCACGTGAAGGAGCTGAGGCTCTACGTGAAGCAGAGGGGAGATACCGTTTCCTCAAGGTTTGGGTCAAGCCTCTCCCATTATCCGAGCTCTATACACATCTACACGCCTCCGACATACATCTAATCAATAGGCCGTCATTGAGAGGTCGGAAGGCAGTCTTATCAAGCACCATCCACCTTACACTCGGCTCAGGCTGCCCAATACTTGTAAGGGAGTCCAACCTAGTGGAGCTTCACGGAGATGAGGTGGTTAAGTATCGGGATTATGAAGAGATGAGGGAGAAGGCCGAATGGATTCTCGACGGAGGATTCAAGCTCGAGAATGTGGTAAGATACGTGGAGGAGAGGAGGGCTGACAGGATTGCTGAAAGATTCATTAACCTATTTAGAGAGCTTGTGGAGAAGAGATGAAGGCCCTGAAGGAGGTAGGTGATGGAGAGACCAGACGCCTACCCAACGGAGACACAATATTCATCCTAAGCAGCCATCCAGGAAACCCCATCATTAAACCACAGGACCTCGGGCTAACCTGGCGTGAGGATAATGAGGTGAGGATTGGGGCGGTATTTAATGGAGGCGCCGTGGAATTCGAAGGAGGAGTCGTATTAACCCCGAGAATTCATAGGAATTATCGGAGAGTTAGGGTGTATGATGAGGAGATGGGTCTAGATAGATGGATTATGGAGAATTATGTCTCGGAGATATGGCCGCTATGGAGTAGGGACGGGGTCAGGTTCAGAAGACTTAACCAAGTATACATTAAGGGCGATGGAAGCCAGCACAAAGACTTTACGTATGGAATCGAGGATATACGGATAATCAGGTGGGAAGACTTCTACCTCCTCGTAGGTTGCGGAAAGATAAAGCCGCCATTCAAGGGAGGAGACGCGGACAGGATAGCAATCTACACTACGCGAGACTTCCTGAAAATAAGATACCATGGAATAGTAAGTGAGTTCGACTCGAGGAACTCATTCCCATTCCCAGAGAAGATAGGC
>CAZHEC010000086.1:0-5365 GCA_964531465.1 uncultured Nitrososphaeria archaeon
CAGCCAACACCTTAATGGCGGAGATACTCAAGGACGCCGGGTATGGAGACCTGGCCAAGGAGGAGAGCTTCGTGAGGAAGGTGAAGGAGCAGATAGGCCTCCTCCCCAGAGACCTAGATGAGTCAATAGAGTATGCGAGAAGAAACCCTGAGAAGGTTAAGGTTAGGTTCAAGGTCCCGGGAACAAGAGTAGAGGTAGAGTTGGGGAAGATGTCGTGGGCGAGATTCCTGGTAGGCGAGTATGTCTTCAACCCCAGGCACGAGATATTCCAAAGCTACTTTGCCAGAGGAATGCCGAAGCCAAGCGACGTAAAGATGGGCGATACATACTTCTACGGGATGATGGATATGGCCGACGCCATAATAAACGCGGTTGAGAAATGCTCACTGGAACTCCAACCCCACCTATACTCCAAGATACTCCTATCCGGAGGAAACTTCGGAGGGAGGGTTCCAGAAGGGCTTGAAGAAGTGGCCGTGCAATCTGATACAAAGATCAAGTTAATGATGGCTGAGAAGGGTGTGGAGAATGTCGATGTAAAGATTACCGAGCAGCCCCAATACTCGGTGTGGCGTGGATGCATAGTTTACGGATACGCTGTCCCAGTGGATTATGAGTGGAGCTGGGAGAGAATGGAGGGGTGGATGAGAATTGCGTAGAATATCCAATCCCCATGAAATAATCTCCCAATACTATGAGTCAGAGGGTTTCTACGAAGTCGAATGGAGAGAGGAGGCATTATTCCCGGGACTCGGCACCCTAATCCTATCAGATGGAAAACATGAGATTGCGGTTAACATTCTAGGAGAAGAGGATGTCAGGAGCAGGGGAGAACTACAGGAAGCCCTAATAGAGTCCGAGAAACTTCTCGAAGAATATGAGGGCGTGGTCCTCGCCATACCTAGAAAATTCTCTTCGGCTGTTGACGAGACCGTCCTCGTGAAATATGGTCTAGGTCTCATAGTGTATGACAATATGGGGGCTATGGAGCTAATCTCGCCTAGAATTAAGGAGAGGAAGCAGAGGGTTCTAAAGACCCGTGGGGAGGGTGTTAGAGATGTTAAGGATGAGGAGTTGGTTAGGTTGAGGTCGGAGTTATCCAGGGTTCTCAAGATACTTGAGGAGATGGAGGCTAGGATGGATAGGCTTGAGAGAGAGCAGAGAGCCCTACTCCAGAGAATTAGGGAGCTTGAGGCTAGAAGACCCAAAACAGAAGTAAGTGGGCTTGAAGAAGCTCCGAGAATCCATGAATCATCCGCAAGCTCAAGCCAGCTCCCCTCATACCTACGTGATAATCCATGGGTAGAGATCCTCTCACAGAGGGATAAGAGATGAGGATAATTATCCTAGGTGCCGGATCCATAGTCCCCACACCACGAAGATTCAGCTCAGGAATACTCATAGAGACAAGTATGGCGAAAATCCTGATGGATGCCGGCCCGGGAACCGTGGAGAAGCTGAGAAAGATTGGTGTAAACCCCAACACCGTAGACCTCCTCCTGATAACCCATTACCACATAGACCACGTCTCAGACCTACCAGTCCTTATCAAGCTCAGGCCATTCAACTCATGGGGTGGGAAGGAGGAGCATCCCCCTAAGCTGAAGATATATGGTCCTCGAGGTCTCAGAAAGTTCATAAATGAGACCCTCTTTGAGAATGAGTTCTTCGGATACATGAAGACACTGGGTTACCATGAGCTGGTCGAGTTAGAGGAGATGTGGTATAGTGAGTCAAGCCCGTTTCAAGGCATTGTAATAAGGTCGGCCCCGGTAGAACATTATGATGGTGTGGCATATAGGGTGGAGGCCGAGGGCCTAAGCGTCGTATATTCTGGGGACACTACCCCAGACGGGAGGCTAGTTAGCCTGGCCCAGGGATGCGACATCCTAATCCATGAATGCTCCTTTCCAAGAAGCCATATGATGGGAAAACATGCAATCATGGAGGAACTTGTGGAGATAGCCGATAAAATCAGGCCGAAAATGCTTATCCCCATCCACCTCTACCCGATAATGGATGAGTATGTTGAGCGATTAGAGAGCCTCGTTAGGGAGAGGGGCGTTAGGATACTTGTCCCGGATGACATGGAGATTCTCGACGTCTAATATCATAAGCCCCTTTAGGGCATTATTCATATCTTAGTGGTAGGGGTGGGGGTGGTGTGATTCTAAGCGACTTCGACCTCTGGAACTATATCCGGAGCAAGAGGCTGGTTATAGAACCCTTCTACGAGGACGTGGTTAGGGAGAATGGACTCGACCTCAGGATAGGAGGCACAATAGCCAGGATGAAGGACAACATGAAGGTATTAGACACGAGGGATGGGGCGGACATGGAGGACTTCTACATCTTTGAGGAGGGTGAAAGCTTCATAATCCAGCCCCATGAGCACGTCCTCCTACACACAATCGAGTATATCAAGCTCCCAAAGGACCTGATGGGCTTCGTCAATCTTAGGAGTAGCTACGCAAGGGTGGGTCTAAGCGTCCCCCCAACCATAATCGACGCCAACTTCGAGGGACAGTTAACCATCGAGCTAGTGGGCGGAGACTTCCCCGTGAGGCTCTATAAGGGCGACCGATTCCTCCATGTAGTCTTCGCAAAGCTGACCTCACCGGTAGAGAAGCCATATAAGGGGAGATACCAGGGCCAGAGGGGTGTGAGGCTGCCGGAGTTCAGGTAATCTATATGTAATACCCCGGAAACATCCCGTCCAGCCCCCAGCCATAACATGGCGAAAAGACTCTTTAACCCGGCCACACCCCAAGAGCCAGGCGCATGGTATACATCAAGAGGCTGACCCTCCAGGGATTCAAGTCATTCGGCCCCAGACGGACAACCCTAAACCTAGAGAAAGGCCTGGTGGTGATTACGGGGCCTAATGGAGGGGGAAAATCCAACATAATGGACGCAATAAGGTTCGCCCTAGGAGAGCTAAGCTCACACAACCTCAGAGTAGGCAGGATGTCGGAGCTAATCCACGACAAACCAGACACATCCCACGCAAAAGTATCCATAACACTCGACAACAACGACGGAACCCTCCCAATAGACTCAGGCGAGATAACAATAACCAGGAAAATAGACAGAAACGGAGAAAGCGAATATCAGCTCAACGGCAGAGCAATCTCAAGAACAGAACTCCTCACACTACTATCACTAGCAAACATAAAACCCTCAGGCTTCAACATAGTCCCACAAGGCTCCGTAGTAGAAATAGCCGAGATGAGCGGAATAGAGCTCAGAAAACTACTAGAAGAAGTCGCAGGAATAGGAGACTATGAAAAAAGAAGACAAGAAGCAGAAAAACAGCTAGAGATCGCTGAAAGAAACATAGCGGTAGCAAAAGCAAGCACAAAAGAGGTCAGACTAAGAGTAAAACAACTAGAAAAAGAAAGGAACCAAGCATACAGAAAACAACAAGTAGAACATCTATTAAACACCCTTAAAGCTGCAAAACTAAAGAAAACCCAGGAAACCTTGGAAAAAGAACTAAACGAAATAGATTCAGAGACCCTGAAGATAGAAGAAGAGCTAAAAAAATTATCTGGAGATAAATCAGTAAAGCAGGAGGAGAGAAGAACCCTTGAAGAGGAATGGCGCGGTCTAAGGAAGGAGATTAATGAGCTGGAGCAAGAATTAAGAAGATTAAGTGAGGAAAAACAAAATATCGAGGGTAGCCTGGAGGAATTAAGAGTTAGAATATCCGTCCTTAAGGAGAGAAAGAGTAGGATAAAAACCGAGCTCACATACTTGGTCAATCAGCTTACAAAATCTGAGTCGACCCTTAAAGCCTTGCGAGAGGCCATAGAGTCTGAGGAAAAAATAGAGGAGAAAGCCTACGAGCTATCTCAGCTTGAGAGGGAGCTGGAGGAGGGTGAGAAAAGGCTTAGAGAGATTGAGGAGGAATATTACAGAAGGAGGAAGTTAGTCGAGGAGGCAAGAAAGAGAAGCGAGGAAAGACGCAGAAACATAGAGAAGAGGATGGAATCTGTGAGAACAAAGATAATCGAGTATGGGAGGAATCTCAGGAACATACTCTATCAGATAAATGAGCTGAGGATGGACTTAGAGGATGAGGAGCGGTATGCAGAATCTACTCGAAAGATTTTGGAGGAAAGAGGTAGGGAACTCAAGGAGCTTAGAACGAGGCTGGAGAACTTATCGAGACAGCTTACATCTATCAGGAGCAATCTAAGTGGTTTGCGTGAGGCCGAGAGAAGGCTAGCGGAAGTCATTGAGAGGGCTGGGGCCACGGGGCTTATAGGCGTGGATAATAGGAGGACCAGGATACTTGATGCACTTGTTAAGTCGAGAGTCGGAGGAGTCTATGGATTCCTTGATGAAGGATTTGAGGCGGATGAGGATGGGTGGCGGCTCCTAGAAACCCTAGCTGGAGGATGGCTTAAAGCATTAGTTGTAGAGACAAGGGAGATAGCCCTAAAGATAGCAAAGATAGCCTCCAACAAGGGCATAAACCTAAAAATAATACCGCTGGATATCCAGGCCGCGAAAAACATCAAAATCAGGAATGTGAAACCCAAGGTAAAATGGGCTGAGAAAGCCCTCAGGATCATACTCAAAGAAGTATCAATAAAGCCGGGAGAACAAGGATACAGGACCATCATCGACGGAGTATCAATCTACCCTGACGGACGTGTGGAGGCTCCATTCGATAGAAGCCTCCTGATAGGAAAACTACTCACCCAAGAATACCATGCATCCTCCCAAACACTAGAAAAACTAAGAAAATTAATCAACATAAACACAGATAAGACCGAGAGACTGCGCAATGAGGTTGACAAACTATCAGAGAAAATAAGGAGTATGGAGGCTGAGGTAAAGATCTTAAGGAGTAAAATAGATTCAGCACGTAGCCATATAGGTAAGTTGAGTAAGACCATAGAGAAGCTAGTCCATGAGAGGAAGAAGATTCTGAGAGAGTTAAAGCATCTTGCATCACAGTTTCATGAATTAACCCTAGAATATAGCAGGATCGATGACTATGTGGACGATGATTTAAGCGGGTTTGAGAGAATGATTAGCGCTGTTAGGTCGGATGTGGAGGAGAAAAGGCTTAGATACGCAGAGCTTAAGGCCGGATTGGAGCCTAGGCTAAAGAGACTAAATGAGCTTAGAAGGGATGCGGAGAGAGTTGGTGAAGAAGTTCATGGGCTTAAAGAGAGGATCAGGACCCTTTCAGCCGAGGGACAGGAGGTTGAGCGGGAACTTAATGAATCCTCCTCATCGCTAAATGAATTGAAAGATAGTTTAGATGAGAAGGTTAGATTGATTGAGGAGAAGCGGTCTCGGAAAAAGCTCTTGGATGAGAGGTTTGAGGATGTGGAGGCTAGAAGGAAAA
>CAZHEC010000087.1:0-5359 GCA_964531465.1 uncultured Nitrososphaeria archaeon
CACGGAGCTACACGCTACGCTTACAAGAGTAATAGGTGAGGGAGAACTCGAGTTGAGGTGAATAAGATGATGGCAGGAAACAACATAGAAGAACTCGAGAACCGTCTTTTCAACCTACGTGAAAAACTAAAGGAAATAAACCTCAGGATAAGAGAGGTGGAAGAAAAGGTCTCCAGCCACGCATCAAAACGTGATAAAATCCACCAGGAAATGAGACCATTTGTGGAGGAGCTAAGAAAACTACGTGAGGAGAGAGAGGAACTTAGAAACCGACTACAGCAGGTGAGGGAGGAACTCAACGCTAAGAAGGAAGAGCTGGCAGGAAAACGTGAAGAACTTAAGAAGATTAGGGAGGAACTCAAGGCACTTAAGGGCGTTCGGGGAACCTACGAAGAAATCAAGAAGAGAATAGAGGAGATAGACTGGCGTATCCAGACCATGCCCCTCCCAAGAGAGGAAGAAAGAAGATTGAGCGAAGAGCTTGAGAGACTAAACCAGGCACTAATGGACCTAAAGCGGAAGCTCGAACTACAGGAAAGGGCCGAGAAGCTCGGAGAAGAGATAGGGAAGCTTAAGGAGGAAGTCGCAAAACTAAGGGAAACCATAGGCGAGCTAAAGAACCAGATAGCCGAACGGGCCGAGAAGGCAGGCTCCCTAAGGGAGAAGGTCCGGCAGCTAAAGGAGAAAGCAGATGAGTGGCATAAGAAATATCTGGAGTCGAGGCAGGAGCTTCAGAGACTCGAGGCAGAGAAGATACTTGTATCCTCACAGGTGATAGAGCTGCAGAACAAGCTTAGGAAGATAAGGGAGGAGGAGGAAAGGAAGAAGATTGAGGAAAGCAAAGAGAAGCTTAAAAGCATGGCCATAGAGAAGCTGGCGTCAGGCAAGAAGCTCAGTTTCGAGGAATTCAAGCTTCTTATGGAGGATGAAGAGCTCCTCCGAGCCCTCACCCAGAGGGGTCGAAGCTAGCCCAGCAACCCAAATCCTTATCTCTCAGGCCTATAGCCTATCGATTGAGAAAGACTAAATGTCGGGGAGGGAGCCAAGAAAACTCCTAATACTGGTTGTTGACCGGGATGACGACCTTAGCAGGAAGACTGGAATCCACACACCTGTTATAGGATTCGAGGAGAACTTGAAGGCAGCTGAAGCTCTCATGCTAGCAGACCCAGAGGAAGCTGATGCAAACGCAATGTTTGGAGCTCTCAAGATCTACAGGGAGCTAGCCGAGAAGTATGGGCGTGAGAACGTGGAGGTGGCGACCCTGGCTGGAGAGGAGGGAGAGGGCATAGAAGCTGACACCAAGATAATGACGGAGCTTAGGAAGGTCTTGGAGAGGTTCCCAGCCGAGGGATGCGTATTCGTCAGCGATGGAGTAACAGACCAATTCATCCTCCCTCTCATAACCTCCGAGGTCCCAGTGGTCTCCGTAAGAAGGCTGGTTGTCAGGCAAAGCGAGTCAGTAGAGCAGACATGGCTCATCCTAGGTAGATACCTCCGCCTCCTCTTCACCGAGCCCCGATACTCTAGGATGTTCCTCGGCGTCCCAGGACTACTCATATCAATCATAGGAATACTCTACATACTCAACATAGCATCCCTCCCCATAATATTAACAGCCATAGGAGTCTTCCTATTCCTTAGAGGATTCAACATAGACCAGAGAATAATAAACTCGTTCAAAGGACTGGTAACACTCTTTCACATGCCGGCATACAAGCAGCTCAGAGCATTCGCAGCATTCATTTCATTCATACTATTCACCATAGGGCTCTACGTAGGATACGTTACCACTATAAATGCCGTCTACGCAACTTTCCCAGAAGTTCCAGACCCGGTAACTCAGACATGGTGGTGGCTTGATAAGTCCGCTTTCCTTGCAGGCCACTTCATAACCGGGAGCATAGACCTCCTCGCAGTAGGCTTCCTAGTCATAATAATCTCAAACGCCGTCTACTATGTATTCTCGAGGGACCAAAGGTTCTGGATAATGATTAGGGCAGGTATACTCTCCCTCTGGTTATGGGCCTTGCTGAAGAGGACAGGCATAATCCTGATAACGGGTGCGGCTGGAACGCTGGAGGACCCGCAGGTAATCCTTCTAATAATGGTGGCGATACTAGGTGTAATAACTATGACATTCACGATTCTAATAACTAGAATCCTCGGAAGGATGTATTCCAAATACTTTAGAAAACGACCCTAGGAAGTAATGGATTTTAGATGTCTTCTTGAAGAATTGGATGTGGAGAAATGTCCCTCTTCATCAAATTGCTGAAGCTGCTAGGCGCCTACAAGCTTTATGAGAAGGTTCTAGAGCGGAGTGTCAGGTCTGGGGAAATTCCCGAGCATGTGGCATTGATTCTGGACGGTAATCGTAGGTGGGCTTTGGGGAGAGGTCTTCCGCCATGGGATGGCCATAGAGTTGGTGCGAATAAGATTGATGAACTGCTTGAGTGGTGCAGGGAGCTAGGAATAAGGGTTATTACACTTTACGTTCTCTCTACAGAGAACTTCAAGAGACCCAGCAGGGAGCTTGAGGAGATATTCCGCCTCCTAAAGGAGAAGGCATTAGAGTATATGAGGGATGAGCGAATTCATAGGAACAGGGTTAGGGTGAAGATTATAGGGAGGAAGAACCTCCTACCTCAGGATGTTAGGGAAGCCCTAGAAAAGCTCGAGAAAGCCACCGAAGAATACAGGAATCTATATGTAAATATAGCCGTGGCTTACGGCGGGAGGGCTGAGATAGTAGACGCAGCTAGGAAGATCGTGGAGGATGTTCTTAAAGGGAAGCTCAGACCGGAAGACGTAACAGAGAAGACGATGGAGAGATACCTATACACATCGGAGCTCCCGAAGGATGAGCCGGACCTGATAATAAGGACCTCCGGGGAGGAGAGGATAAGCAACTTCCTCCTATGGCAGAGCGCTTACAGCGAGCTTGTATTCCTAGATGTCTATTGGCCTGAGTTTAGGAAGATAGACTTGATGAGGGCTATCAGGACTTACCAGAGAAGGGAGAGACGTATGGGGGCCTAGTCGATTGCAAGCTCGTAGGGGTGGCTCGTCAGCCTCCTTACACCATCTTTATGGACATGAACCGTGTCCTCAACCCTGACACCGAACCTCCCACGAAGATAAACACCTGGCTCAATAGTGATGACAGAGTTATCCTGAATTATGTCTCTGCTGGTCGGCGAGAGCCTGGGAGGCTCGTGGATATCTATTCCTACACCGTGGCCTAGTCCGTGTATAAAGTGTTCTGATAGGTTATGTTCCGCCAGCCTCCTCCTAGCCATCTCGTCGAGGGTGGATGAGAGGGTCCAGGACTTGGCCGCCTCCTCCGCAGCCGCCTTGGCCTCCATCACCGCCTCATATATCCTCGAGACCTCCTCAGGAGGGTTGGAGCCTATATAGAACGTCCTGGTTATATCCGAGCAGTATCCATCCACCACCGCTCCTATATCGACCACAACTATGTCTCCTTTGGAGATCGTCTCGTCTCCGGGTGCTCCATGGGGCATGGAGGACCTCTTACCAGTTGCTATTATTGGGTCGAATGAAGGTTTCTCAGCTCCTAGGCGTATCATTTCCTCGAGTATCTCGGCCTTTATCTCACTCTCCCTAACCCCGTCTGCCAGCATGTCTCCCACAAGCTCCATGCACTTGGACGCTATCTTGCATGCTTCCTCTATCCGCCTAATCTCTTCTTCATCCTTGCTCATCCTCAGCTTCCAGATTATCTCCGAGGCTGACGTCAGTCTCCCAACAGTCCCTGAATCCAGAAGCTTAATGTAGCTCTCTGCATCCATTTTATCATATCCTAGCCTTGACCTTAATCCCTCGGGGAATCCTTCCACAAGGTTCTCAACCCTCACTCCAAACCCTAGCCTCTCAACCTCCACTCCGCCGGCGGCATAGGTATCTGCGGCCTCATAGTCAAGTGGATACACATAGAGCCTCGGCCTCCCATCCAGGGGAATCAGCATGAAGCCCGGCCCCCTATACCCAGAGAAATAGAATATGTTTGACTCATTCTGTAATAAGATTGCCGAGAGCTCCTGCTCCTGCATCATGTCAAGAAGCTTCCCAACCCTCTCCATTTCAGGGGTCAATGTATCGGCACCCTAATTAAATTTGGGGCCTTGAGCCTCCCCCAATAGGCGGGAGGATTACGACCTCATCTCCGTCCTTCACCTTCTTTTTGTCTAGTTGGTGTTTTGGGATGGTTGTGGTGTTGTGGGCCACGTTGTAGCCTGCCTTGAGGTTTCCATCCTCGTCGAGGATGACATTTCTGAGCCTTTCATACTTCTCTGCGAGTATCCTTATGAAGTCTTGGAGCGTGGCCTCCTCCGGAACCTCTATCTCCTCCTCCTTCAGACCTACTATCTCACGGACAACGGCAAAGTATCTCGTCTTAATCCTTGGCATACCGATGGAAGATACGGTCTCCTCCTAATTAAACCCCACCCTACTCAACAGACTCGATAAACATAAGGGGGTAGCCCAGCTCCTCAATATACTTCATCCTGCCCACAGCCCTGGAGTCCCCGTATCTAACCTCAACCTCCACGTCAAGGCATTCGGGGGTAATCAATCCATAGCCGTATCTGGAGACCTGCCCCCTTAACCTTTCCGGGTTAATCCTAATCCTGACATACGACCTGAAGGGCTGCAACCTAAAGGACTCCTCCAACACCTTAGATAGCTCTCTGAGAAGTTTCTCATCAGCTCTTACAGGGAGGCCGGATAATTGGTGTGCTATCGCTCCAAGGGCTATCCCAGCCTCGAATATAGCATGCTCTCTATCACTAAGCTCTGTGAAGTGTTTTAGGGCCTCTTCAGGATGTCTCCCACCCATGGATATGTGAGAAAATGGGGGATGTGATATGGTTTACTCCTTCTGGAGGATGACAACCTCCACCTCGGCCAGTTCCTTAAACTTTCTCGCATCACCCTCAGTCCCGACTATCGCCCCATAATGCATCGGTATAGCTACCTTGGGCTTGAAGGTGTTCACAGCTCTAGCGGCCTCATCCGCCGTCATGACGAAGGTTCCGCTGACTGGGACTAGTGCTACGTCCACCTTCAGCTCCCTCATCTCTGGTATAAAGTCGGTGTCCCCCGCATGGTATATCCTCACGCCCTTAACCTCGACCACGTATCCAACTCCTCCAGCGTCCTTGGGATGGAACACGACTCCCGGAGCCTTGAACTTGGTTAGATTATATGCTGGAACCGCCTCAACTCCCACATCGTCTACGTTCAGCTTATCCCCAGGCTTCACGTATCTACGGACACCCCTATCCCACTCCTCGAGCTTCTCCTTACACTGCTCCGCAGCAACTATCTGGGT
>CAZHEC010000088.1:0-5308 GCA_964531465.1 uncultured Nitrososphaeria archaeon
GTTATCTCCGTAGCTTCCTGCGAGAAGCCTAAGGGTATGAGTCCCAGGAGTAGCACAATCACTAGTATGGCTGCAGTTAGCCTACTTCCCGCAGAAGTCATGCATGTAGGAAAAATTCTAGCTATAATAAGCATTACGACTTCTTATGCATGAGGATATTAACCCAGAAGGCTTATTAACGTCTTATCTACGAATTACCCTCGTGGTCTACGAGATAATATTTGGGTCGACTGCTCTGGCTGTTCAGGTTGTAGGAGGGTTCTTTCTTCTTAGGGCTTATTCTCTGGCCAAGTCCCGTGGGATTAGCCTGAGGTTCCTAATGCCTCTCCTTCTAGGGCCTACTGGCAGGGGAGGTGTCCTCAAGACAAGGGTTCATACCTTCGAGTTGATAGTTGCTGCGGGTGTTTTCTTCACCCTAGCCGTTGTGTTCGATTTCCTGGAGCAGGTCTCACCTATACCACCCCTCCTAACCTTAATCTTCATGCTCTTCACGGCCTTATCCATGACCGTGGCCATGTATGAGATTCAAAGGGTTGTTGCAAGCCTACCTGGGGAGTAGGCCTAGGTTCAATAACTTCCCTTCACCGATGTTGGGTGGGTGCCAGCGGGTTGGACATAAGATACCAAGCCTTCATAGACGATGCTGGAGAGGCTGCTAAGAGGATTAGGGAGCTTATCTCCGAGGGCAGGTTCTTCTCTATCTTCTGCCACAACGACGCCGACGGCCTCTCCTCAGGCGCAATAGCCTCCATCATGCTTCTCAGGGAGGATGCAAGGTTCTCCACAAGGTCTGTTAGGGGGATAGAGGAGATATTAGAGGCCGTCCAGAAGCTGCCCGAGGACACAGCCATAATGATTACAGACATGGGAAGCGGATACCTCAATGAGCTAAGGGATGCAGTAGGCAGAAGACCGCTCATAATACTCGACCACCATGAACCTGTAGGAGAACCAGAGGAATCCTGGATACACCTAAACCCACATAAACACGGAATCGAGGGAGCAACCGAGATAAGCGGGGCAGGGGTAACATACTTTGTCGCAAAGGCGCTTAATGACTCCAACAGGAACTATTCTCCGATAGCGGTTGTAGGCGCCTTGGGGGACCTTCAGGATAAGTCTGATGGACGCTCACTCCGCGGTCTAAATAGCCTAATCGTCGAGGATGCGGTGAAGCTGGGGCTACTTGAGGTATCCGACGACCTCCTCCTATATGGCAGAAGCTACCGACCCATCCACATAGCACTATCAAGCACCACCAGCCCATTCATACCGGGAATATCTGGCAGCGAATCTAGGGCGGTTAGCTTCCTTTCAAGCCTCGGGATAAAGTTCAAGGAGGATGATAGGTGGAGGGTGCTGACGGAGCTAAGCGAGGATGAGAAGAAGCAGCTATACAACGGGTTAATGAAGTATCTAGCATCCCTAGGACTTCCACCAAGCATAGCCAAGGAACTCGTAGGAAAAGTCTATGAGCTAAAGAAGGAGGAGAGGTGGACCTACCTACGAGATGCAAGGGAGTTCGCCTCACTGCTTAATGCATGCGGTAAGACGGGTAAGGAGTGGCTTGGAATCTCAGTGGCTATGGGTGCACGTGGAGAGGTATTGGAGGAGGCTCAGAAAACCCTCGAGGAATATCGTGTAAGGCTTTCCCAAGCAATGGATTATGTTATGAAGGAGGAGAACCGGCAGGAGCTAAGGCATATAGTAGCTATAGACGGCGGGGAGATAATAGATGAGCGGATGATTAGCTCCGTGGCATCAATAATCTCCTCATCCAACATCCTAGGAGAAGAGAAACCCCTGATAGCAATGGCCTCGGGTGATGACGTAGTGAAGATATCCGCCAGGGCTAGTAAGAAGCTGGTAGAGCTGGGCATCGACCTAGGGGAGATTATGAATAAGGCTGCCCAGGCGGTGGGCGGAAGAGGAGGAGGACATAACGTAGCGGCTGGAGCAGAGATACCCAAGGCGAAGAAGGCCCTATTTCTACTCGAGGTAGATAGACTTGTCGGAGAGAAGCTCGGAGGTAAAATCTGAGGCAGAGCTAACACTCTCATTCGCAGACCCAGCGGATGCAGAGATAGCAGAGAGGGCTGTTAAGCCGGATAACCTCCCATTACCCAGGGGACTAAGAATAGAGATGAGTAGACGGGGAGGAATCATCAAGGTCCGTGTGGAATGTGAGAGAACGATAGCGTCGCTTCTCGCAACGGTAGATGACCTTCTCTCAATGATGCTGCTAGCCCTCAAGGTCTCCCAAGAAATTTAAGGCCGCATAAGCCATACCTCTCAACATTCTCCCACTTAGATGGTCTTGGAAACCTAAGACCACACGGGCATACTTCTGGTTCTCCCAGATTCCTCCAGATAGTATTTAGTATCTTCTCCGGGACTCTTAACTCTATCTCCCAGGCTATCTTGCATGCATCCCTCGTTGGAACACCCAGCCTCGCTAGGGCTGTCTCCAAGACACCATGACCCCACAGGATACGTGCAACCACCTCCACACCCTTGTCGGTCAATCTCACACCAGACCTCTCCGAAACCACAAGCTTCCTCCTCTCAAGCTTTCTCACCATAAGCGTAACGGTAGGTTTGGAGACCTTAAGCATCCTAACAATCTCCATGTTCCTGGCGTATCCCTTATCACGTGAGTTAAGGAATATTGATAATAGGTAGTCCGCCTCCCTCTTGTTAAGTTCCTCAACCACGCTCATAAACCAACATCCCGATAATTACTACAACAGAAAGTATCCCAACGCCTCCGCTGGGAGGGATGCCAAGAAGCCTGCCCATGAGATATCCTAGGAGAATTATTGAGAGCGAGGCCGAGTAGGTTATTAATATGTGCCTTCTACCCACCCTAAGGGCTAAAGCGCCTGGAACAGCTAGGAGAACGTGGGTTACTAACACGCCTATTGTAGATGAGAGGACAGCAGAGGCAGCGGAGACCAGCGAATAGAATATGTATCGGTAGAATCTGACATTCAGTCCAAGGGATTTGGCGCCCTCCTCGTCAAAGGCTATGTATCTAAACTCCTTGAGTATCATGTGTATTACTGGGGCTACTATAATTAGCGCCATAGCCGCCACCGTTATGTCCCACTCTGTCGCGATTGCCGAGACCCCCATGACGTATCCCCATGCAGTTGATATGGCTGTGCTCGATATATGGCTGGCCAAGTAGCTGAATACTATTGTCATTGTTGTTGCGGCTGCGACGGAGAGAGCCGTAGCCACATCCTCGGACATCCTCCTCTCAACAAGCTCGGCGGTAAGTATCGAGAACCCTATTGCGGTGAGAGCTGCTACTAGTGGTATAGGGATACTTAATTGTAATGCCGAGTTGAGGTAGACGCCCAGTATGGCTCCTCCGAGTATGGAGTGTAGGAGGGTTAGGGCGAACATTATACTCCTCCCCATAACTATTGGGAAACTTATTGAACCAACTATTCCTCCGCTAAGGGCTGCTAGGAGGTATGTTAGGAGAAGAAGCTCAGCCATGGTCCTCACCTATTATGACGCCTGCCGGCAGCTCCGTTGCACCTGGATAGGCTCTCCTAAGAACATCTATCCGTAGGACGTCCTCCGCCCTTCCGTAGGCGTAGACCCTCTTGTTCAGCAGGATTATTGTAGGCTGGAAGGCGATGCACGGGCTTATCTCGTGGGCAACCATTAGGACATCTACCCCCATATCCCTGTGGAGCCTGTTCAGAAGCTCTGCAATCTCGCATTTTATGTCAAAGTCTAACATGGAGAAGGGTTCGTCAAGCAAGAGTATCCTAGGCTTTCTGATTAGGGCCCGGGCTATTAACGTCCTCTGCCTCTGGCCGCCGCTAAGTTCCCTGAAGAGTTTCCTCCCCAAGCCTCTGAGCCCAACCATCTCCAACGCCTCATCAACACGTCTTCTCACCCCGCTGGTGAGTATTCTTGGAGGACCCATCATAGCTAATGCGCCCATGGCGACCACCTCTTCAACCGTTATGGGGACATGTAGATTGACGTTGATTACCTGTGGGACATACCCGGCTAGTTGGAGAACCCTCCTAGGCGATTCTACGGGATTGATTCCATAAACGGTTATTTGGCCTGAGCTGGGTTTAATCATGCCCAGGATGGTTCTTAAGAGCGTTGTTTTACCCGCCCCGTTAGGCCCCATGACAACCGTGAAGAAAGGGGAGTTAAGTGTGAAGGAGACGTCTTCCAGCGCTGTCTGCCCATTAAAGCTGACGGAGACCGCTCTAGCCTCTACCCCTTCACCCAAGCCTTCTCAACCTCCTATAGAACAGTGCTACCAACGTGATGAGAATTACGTTTGCTGTAAAGGATACCAGTAGTAAGCTGTTCCATGATGATTGATTATGCTCCATAGTGGATGATATGTCAGCTAGCTTTAGCGCTGTTGTTAGGGTGATTAGGTGAGGCTTGTCCGCCAACCTAAGTATTGGGACGATAACGTAGTTTACATTCTCACTGCTTAGGAGTTGGAGGAGGCTTTGATACCTCTCTGCGGCGAGGTCGCTCACAACGAGAACATATCCCTTCCTAGAAAGCTCTAAAAGCATCTCAACATCCGCTTCGGATGGCTCCGCATCCGGCTCTGGAAGCATAACCCATCCAATCTCTAGGCCCAGGTCATCCATGACATATTGCAGTATGGGGGTTAGCAAAACTACCTTAGGCTTATCCCTAATCAGGGAGACGGCGTCCATCCATATAGAGTCAAGTAGTTCTAGGTATCTCTTGAGGTTGGCTTCATATACCGCTCTTCCCTCAGAGTCTAACCGAATAAGCTCGTCGGCTATCCTTTCGGATAACGTCCTCAACCCATTAATCGAGAGATAGTATCCATGGATATTTGGTTCACCTGTCCTCGGGTTCTCTAGGAGCCGCAACCCAGCGTCCATGTAATCTCTATAATCTAGTATCTCGGCTCCGATGACCCCGGCCTCCGCCAAGCCTCTTATCCGCTCTTCCAAGATTAGGTGTCCTGGACCTGTAAGTAGTATTAAGTCGGCATTGGCTAAGGCCTCCACCAAATCGGATTGGCTAGGCTCGTAGTGATGGGGGTCGGCTCCCATGGGTATGAGGGTCAGGGTCTCCACACGGGTTCCTCCAATAGCTTCCACAAGGCTTGCTAAACTAGTAGATGAGGAAGCAACCCTCAAGACCTCTTCCGCGGAGACAGGGGCCAATAAGGCTGGGACCAGGAATATACACGCCACTAACGTGATCTTGCCCACATCAACGCCTGTGCATCGGCTGCTTAAATTGTTTTATTCAATAAAACTAGCGGAAAACTCTT
>CAZHEC010000089.1:0-5177 GCA_964531465.1 uncultured Nitrososphaeria archaeon
TTAGATGGATGCCATATCTAGCATGCTTTACCGTATTATTCCTCAGTGTGTTGTTGTATGAGTGGTCGTTGTATATTCCATCCTTTGTGTATTGGACCGTGTTATTCTCCACTATTGTGTTGAATGTATACCATAGGTATATTCCATGCCCCCTATCGTTGATTGGCTTATCCCTGAGCCCTATTATATGGTTATTTTTTACTATCGTGTTGTAGGAGTTGAGTAAATAGATACCGTATAGGACATCCTCCAGGATATTTCCGACTATCTTCGTGTTGTTAGCTTTTACCTTGATTCCTGCAGCGTCGCTGCCGAACCAGTCATCCGAGTTCCTTATTCTTAGACCCATTAAAGTTACGTTGTTGGATATTATCGTTATTACGTCTCCTTTTCCACCTCCATCTATTATGGGCCAGCCTTCACCTATTATGGTTAGTGGTTTATTGATTGTTATGGGCCCTGTGTATAGTCCTTTGTCCAGCTTTATGACCGAGTGGGGTTCTGCCTCATCTATTAGTTTCTGGAGGTTTACCTGACTTTGGGACTGATATGCTGAGGAGGATGCAGGAGTTAGGATGAGAATAAGGATTAAAAAGGGGAGGATTTTTTGTGCTATCTTGTCTCCGCCTCCTTCCACTTTTCTGCCCTCCTACGTCTTTTTATCCTCGGGTATATCTGTATTATGGCAGCTGCCAGTGGTAGGAAGAAGGCTGGGCCGAGGTAGCTTGTTATGTAGAAGTTGGCGATTTTATGGAATCCGAAGAATGGTGGGTCGAAGGGTTCTATCTCTATTGGTGCGCCTGGGTTGATAGTGTGGGTGTAGTTATACATCCATACGTAGGCGTATAGCGGGACTGCGGCAAGGAGGACCACGTATATCCCCCATAAGATGTAGAATATTCTTCCACGGTTGAAGGCCAGCCCCGTAGCCACTGATAACACTATCAATCCTGCATATACCAGCGGGATGTATTTTAGCTCAGGGATATGTTCTGGGTCTATTTCTCCCAGTCCAACGTAATGGTTTACGACGTTTACGTTCTTAAGGTCTCCCTTAAGGCCGAAGAGCGGGTAGACCTCCACCGTGAGGGGTTTTTGGAGGAATGGTGCCTTCATCGAGATAGACCAGAATGGTGTGAAGAGCGAGATTACTACTAGAATCGGCGGCAGAGTCAGAATTAAAATCTTCTTCAGGTTCATGGCTTAGCCATCACCGGCTTAATATTGGGTATAGTTTCTATTAACTTATTCCAGTCCATTATAACGCCATTATGCTCCTCCGCAACCTTCTCTGCATCAGCCCTATCCTTGAATGCTATCACTCCATATCCCATGGGTGTCCAGAGTTCCTTAGGATCCGCTACTACATACCACGCCTTGTATCCGTCCACTTCTTCCCCTGTTAAGAAGTCATAGACTCTTACTGCTAGAAACTCGTATGAGTCTTTTTTCTCGAAGTAGTCTAAGGCCATCTCTCCTACGTCATCGTATTTCCACCACTCGTTTACCCCCCCTCCTACATATATTGCAGCCGCATACCTTATGTCGCTTATAATCATCCCACATCTATGGCATTTCTCCTGCCCGAGAAGGATTCTAAGCTCGGGTATCCCAGCCTGCCCCGAGAAGCCGATTAAGTAGTATACAACAACTATAGCCGCCATTATTATGAGTAGTGAAAAAATTAGGAGGGGCTTGGATTTCATTTTTAGACTGGCTCCACTTCAAGCCATCCAGCCATTTCTAGGTGTAGTGGAGAGCAGAACTCGACGCAGTAGAAGCAGAAGACTCCAGGCTTATCGGCCACGAACTCTATTGTTGCTGTCTCACCCGGCTCTATGCTGGCCATTACGTTGTATTCCGAGAGGGCAAATGCGTGGGTGGCGTCCTTAGTTGTCTCGATGTTAGTTGCATATATTCTTACCAGATCTCCCTGCTTAACCTTGATTATGTCAGGCGTTATGGTGCTTCTAATCAGGGTCATCCAGACCTCTGTTACCCATCGGTCTCCTTCTTTCTTCCTCTCATATCCGACCTTGCCTTCAACATACTGTGGATGCGGGGCGAATGTCTCTGGGTCGGTTCCCATCTCGTAAACCTCAAGTGGCTTCAGCTTCTCGATGGAGATTATCTTGGCGTAGTGCGGCTCGCCTATCCCTACTGGGCAGTCATAGAGCAGCCTCATCTTCTCTCCAGTTATGTCTATTAGCTGGAGGTTCTGGGGTAGCAGCGGCCCAACATTCGGGAACCTGTCAACGGACCACTTGTTCAGCGCTACTAGGTATTTGCCCTTCGGCGTAGGTGAGTTGCTTTCAGGCGTTGCCAGGTGTCCCACGTTGTAATGTATTGGTATCCTATCAACTACTTGGAATGGTTTGTCTCCTGTGTAGTCTGGGGGTCCTAGCGTGTATTTGACGACCTCGTTTGATATGAAGCAGCTTACGTATCCATGCCCTTTGTCGTCGAACTCGTCATGGAGTGGTCCCAGCCCAACCTCTATCTGAGCTGCCTTCACGTCCTCGAACCTCAATATCGGGACCCCATATGGGTCCTCTCCCTGGAACCTCTGGTCAGCTATTGCCTTCTTAATCTTCTCTATGTCATAGATGGTTACAAGCGGCTCGAGCTTCCCGCCGATAACTATGTATCTTCCACTAGGCGTTATATCACATCCATGCGGGCTCTTGGGCTCTGGGGCGAAGAACAATACGCCTTCCTTTATGGCGGTCTCGAGTGTTATGACCTTTATACCGTTTATCTCCTTGGCCTTTCCATTCCTGGCAAGCTGCTCGGCCTTCTTCCAGTTAACTATGTGTAGGTAGTCGAAGTCGTGCTGGGAGGCCGCAACCTCTAGTGGAGGTTTGCCTTCGAGAACACCTCCGATCGCAAGCTCCGTGTTGATCGAGTTTGTGAAGGCCCATCCATCGCTTGGCCCCCATCCAACTACCTCGAGGTCCTGCATATATGGTGGAAGCTCTATCTGGAAGCTATTCCTTAGGTCGAACTTCCCTGTTCTTCTGTCGAATCTGAGGAAGGTCATCGTCCCTCTCCAGTATTCCCTGAAGTTGTCCTCTGTTAGCGGTATGTAGGTTACTCCAGGCTTGTAGCCTTTTCCAGGCTCCCATGGTGCTGCGAACTGGCTTCCACAGGATACATACTCGGTGTTGGGCGTCGTGCATGCTCCCCCATGCTGTGTCTGAGTATTGGGTATCTTGACTATGTCCTTGGTCTCGAAGTCCTTCAAACTGATTGCAGCCTTACGGGCGTTGAGCTTGTCGCCTATAAAGAGCCACTCACCGTCATATTCAGCGTTTGTTCTGCTAATCTCGGGGTGGTGGGTGTCTCCAAGGGTTAGGAACCGGATGCCATTGCTGCCCTTCTCCAGCAACTTCATGGTCTTCACGTCCCCGTATCCGTATCCCTGCCATGGCTCCGGCGTGAAGACTGCTATCACCCTATACATTCTCATTGACGGAATACCATAAACTAGGACTTGGCCGCTGTGGCCGCCGGATGCGAACATTATAAACTCATCCTGCATTCCTCCTGGAACATACGTCTTTAGCGCTCCGTATACATGGTCTGGCTCAAGCTTTCTCTGGGCTACTACATCCTGTATCTCTCTAGGGAATGGCGCAGCTGGCACCGTCAGCCTCGATAGTGTAAACCCTGCTACGCCTCCTACAGCAAGGCCGCCGACGGCAGCTGCTATAAACTTCCTCCTGCTTACTTTTCCATTCTCGGACTTCTTAACAACACCCATAGCTCTTCGATAGTAGTAGAACTGTGGGGCGATATATTCCTGATGCCATACATATTAGGAGGTTTAAAAGTATACGTATGCAATCATCTGCCTACAATTACATACAAAATATTTGGTAAGATTAGAAGAACGGCAATAATATTTATGACCCCAGCTGTCTGCCTTAAGGCAACGTCTATGGCCAGATCTCCGATGGTTCTTGCGCCTAGTGATATGTTTAGGAGTATCGTTGGGAGATAGAAGAATCCATGGTATCTGATTTTTCCGTGGAATATTGATGGAATTATTAAGGGTGCGTGGGCTATAATCATGTGGAATATGAATCCTAGGAAGGTGGAGTGGAGGGCTAGGTCATAGAGATATGGATGCCGGGATATTGGGTATACTATCCAGGTTATCCCAGAGAAGGCTAGCCAGACATACCCTAACAGCAGGTTTATTGCCATGAATCTTCTCAGACCCTCAACCCCTAACCCAACCCAGGCGACATCATACCTCAGCAGCCACACACCGGATACCGTGAGGATTACTCCGAGAAGGATTAACGCATTAAGATGGATTATTGAGAGAATGCTGGTTAGAAACATTAAACCCCCTATGACTATGAAGAGTTTTTGAATATCTGGTTTAAAGACGATCCTTGAAAGCTCCATTCTCTCCGACATTATCGTCAGTGTTAAAAATCCTATCCAGGCAGGTATTGAAGTTGAGAAAGATGCCTGCAGCCAGGTTATGGCCCCGATTAGGAAGAGAAGTGCTGCCATGGTCATCAGGTAAGTGTAAGAGGCGGCATGAAGTCTAACTATGTAGATAGACTCGGCGAGAAGAAACATTGAGCCTAATGTAATAGCTACTTGCGGAAATAATCCAGAGCCAATTATCTGGGCTGCACCCCCTAAGGTAAAGAGAAGTGGCGCACACCATCCAATCGGGTTCCCAAGCGCTGCTCCACGCTCAATAGATATGATGAATCCAAGGAGAATAATCATCAATTGCCCGTGTATGGATGGGTTAAAGGCGGATATACCTGTGTCTAAGCCCAGCCGTCCTAACCCGGAGAATAGCCCAGCTATTAACATAAGCAGTATTATGGGCATAAACATGAATCTAAGACGCATAGGCTGTTTCTATCTGTCTGGGGCTGCTAAATTAGGTTTTACCTTCTATTCTGGCTTCCTGTAATACGAGCTTGTATGTATATCCTTCTACTAGTGCCTTGAGGCTTGCCTCTATGATGTTCCTTGAATATGCTGTGCATGCCCATGACTCTTTTCCATCGCTGAACTCTATGAAGACCCTGACCGCCGCCCCTGTCCCGCTATCCGTGTCCACCACCGAGACCTTGTAGTTTGTGAGCTGGACCTCCCTTAGCTCCGGGAGTCTCCTGAGTAGGGCGTTCTTGAGTGCTAGGTCT
>CAZHEC010000090.1:0-5119 GCA_964531465.1 uncultured Nitrososphaeria archaeon
AATCCTGGGAGGCGCCCTCATAAATGCAGGGATATACCTCTCCCTCCGGGGAGAGTAGATTCCTCTACATAGAAAAATTTATCTATGTAGATTATATAGTGTTCTGGGCTAACCGCCAGGTAGAGGTGGACTGGATGGGGTCTCTGCAGGGGATTCTAGACTTCTTCACGAGGAGGAAGGAGGAACAAGCATTCAACCTGATAGAAGAGTTCGCCAAAGTAGTCGATGGATGTATCCTGAACCTGAAAGAGATTACCGACTCTATAAGAGAGAAAAACATCCCAGACCTAGAGAAGGGATACCTAGCCATCGATAGGCTAGAGTCGAGAGCTGATGAGATACGGCGAGAACTCTCCGAGTCCCTCGTCAAGGGAGTATTCTTCGCCCACCTAAGAGAAGACCTACTCAACCTAATAGAAAAGATAGACAACATGGCAGACTGGTCGGAGAATGCGGTTGGAATACTTGCGGAGACAACCCCTCAATTCGAGCTACTTTTCACCATGTTCGAGTTGAAGGAGATGTCGGAATACATAGAGCTGTGCGTGAAATCCTCCTCAAAGCTTCTTGAAGCCATTAGAATCCTCAAGACCGATAATGCCAAGAAAGTTATCGGCATACTTCACGAGATTGAGGACTTGGAGGAGAGGGGAGACGAGCTGAAGAGCAGGCTAATCAAGTATCTAATCAGGGAGTCTAGGAGATATCATCCAATAGATATAATCCAGATGAAAGAGTTTATACTCATGATAGATAATGTGCTGGATTCGGCGGAGGATGCATCCGACACCATCTTGCTGATGATTGCTAAGGGGTATGAGTAGGGATTGATGCTGCTCATTCTCTCCTCAGCCCTCATCTTTCTCCTCAGTAGGAATAATGGTGGAATGCTTCTAGGAAGCTTCACAGCCTCGGGGGTTGCATCTACAAGAAGAGCCATCGCCATACTGGGGGCCGCCATAATTCTTGGAGTAGTTTTAGAGGGGTGGAAAGTTCATCCATCCAACATGACAGTCGGAGGATATCTCCCAGCCCTCCTAACATCCCTCACAATCTTCCTCATCTCAAACGTATTCGAGATTCCAATTAGCTTGACCAGCGTCGTAGTCCTATCGCTAATCGGCTCATCGCTTGCATGGGGCCTAAGCATAGACTGGGGCTATTTTGCAAGTGTTATAACTGCATGGATGATAGCTCCGATAATAACTCTATTACTTGCATGGTTGATTCACAGGATTTCCAGCATCATCTTTTCCAAGACCAGCCTATTAACGATAAGTCTCTCAAATCGTCTTGCAACATACCTCATATCCGTCTATGCGGCCTATAGTTTAGGAACTAATACTGTCGGTTTTATCTTTAATATGGCTGGCGGAGCAGGAGTCATCAATGTTATCTTTGCCTTGACAGCTATTCTTCTAGGGGTCTTCTTCTCAGGAAGGACTATCTACAAGATGGGTGAGAGATTTCTTATTCTAAGTCCTCAAAGGTTCTTCTCAGCCTTGACCTCGGCCTCCATCGTCCTATGGATACTGACACAGTTTGGGATACCCGGCATACTGACCTATAACCTGATTAGTGCCTTCATAGCTATGGCCTGGTTCTCGCCCCTAATGCTGATTAATGTGAGGCAGATTAGATGGTATTTTCTAGCGTGGATTGGGACATCGCTTGCCAGCATACCCGTAGGATACGTTATTGGCATGGTGGTGCATCCCAGGCTGTTATCTGGCTAGCCTCCCTATCTCCGCCTTCAAGCCGTTTAGCCCCCTCTTCTCCGCTACCCCAGCGAGGTATCCTGCCGCTGCACACGCCTTTATCGGCTCAACCCCACAGGAAAGTAAGGCCAGGATCGAGGCTTTTAGGGCCGCCCTCCCCTCCTCTCCTAAGGGCCTATCCACCCACGCCGCCTTATGGGTTCTACCATCCGAGGCTAACTCCTCCTTATCTAGAACGTATATCACCTGATTCCTCTCCAACGCTATCTTGCCGACGCTTAGGGCCTTCTCCCAGAGCGCTCCATCTTCGGCGCCCATTCTCTCAACCTCATCCCAGCCCACTATTGATATATCAGCATCTTCGCGAAGTCCTTCGGAGACTACTATTACGTTCTCATCTCTTGGAGGCTCTTCACCTCTTCCCAGAAGAATTACAGATTCTTCCCTGCTTTCATATTTCTCGGCGCAGGGAACATGGAACTCCTTAAGCCACTCCCTAACATCTCTATCATCAGTCATCACAACCCGTCTCTGACCCCTCATCGCCCTGAACGCTCTTCTAGCATCCCCTGGACCCATCACGTATTCTGCTTCTGGTGGAATCCCAATTGGGGCCACAACCACGTCTCCCACATAGTCCTGCGCCGATGGAAGCCCTTTCTTAGGTCTATGAAGAGTAACTGTTATGTTTGCCTCGACTGCTATGTCGAGTATCTGGCCTGTGTCCGGGTTTACTCCTGAGGGTATATCCACCGAAACTCTGATAGCCTTCAGGCTGTTTATTATGCTTATAGCGGTTCTTAACGGTTCCCTTATCCTCCCTCTAACTCCTGTTCCTAGGAGTGCGTCCACCACAGCTTCCGAGTCCTCGATGCTATCTCTCACTCTAACCAGTTCTTCCACGTTCCTTACCTTGATGATGTTTATGGAGTCTCTCATACCCTCGATAATTCTCAGGTTCATTGATGCCTCAGGAGTCTTGGCCTCGCCGCCCACCAAGATTACCGTTACCTTCGCCCCCATCCCTGCCATGTGGCGTGCAGCAGCCATGCCGTCTCCACCGTTGTTTCCCGTTCCAGCGAATACCGTAACCTTCTTGCCTGAGAGGCCTCCCAGCCACTCATATACTATCCTTGCTATTGATGAGCCGGCGTTTTCCATGAGCAGTGTTCTGGGGACGCCTAGCCACTCTGAGTTCTCGTCTATCACCGCCATTTCCTCTGATGATATTCCTCCCCAGCCCTCCATCCCTAGACCACCTACAGTAATTGGTCTTGGATGCTAAAAACACTTACAGTAGGTTGAGGTAATAGATTACGAGATCGCAGGCTTCCTCGGTCTTTTCTCTCGGGACTCCTGGAACACCGCAACCCACTATGAGTGCCTTCCTGGTTTCCGGCGTTATCATTGTTCTCTTGGAGTCTCTGTAGGGGAAGATATGTATCGGGCCTAGCTCATCTGAGAGGACTATGTCTCTCTGGGTTAAGGTCTTCTTGCTGCCTTTAAAGTCCTCGAAGACTTCGCCTTCCTTAGCGAATCTTAACACGAGCTTTCCCAGAACCTTGTCTAGGTCGTAGATTCCGATTGGTATGAGCGTCTTGGCGGAGGCCAGGTTCCCTGCGTCTACCAGGTTATTTATCTTGGGTAGCATGCCTCCAGAGAGGATTCTCCTCGCCAGCGCCTCGCCTGATGGCCTTCTCTTAGTCGGGTCTATACCTATTCTCCAGTAAAAGTCCCTAAAGGCCCTAGCAACCGGGTTGTCCTTAAGATTCTCTAGGCTATACCCAATCTGGTCCTTAACCTCCTCGACATAGCCCTCCAAACCACTTGAAGGCTTGACCTCGACCTCAACTATTCTCTCCGCCAAATGTATCCCAGGAAATCTCCTCGATAACTCGCCATCTACCTCTATCACGTCTTGAACCAACCTTTCCGTTTATTTTAAGTTGGCGGCTGCTGGCTTGGCTCAGATGGTGGTGGAGGAGGCGGCGTTTTCTCCTCCGATGGTATAGAGAAGAATGCTATGATGGAGAAGATTTCAGCAAGTAGGAAGATTACGCCCACCAGTATGAAGGGCCATAGTATTCCCATGAGCATGCCGAATAGGTCGAAGGGCGAGAAAGTCATCCCGCCTGATAGTGGTATCATCATAGATGGAATCATGGCGATTAGTATCCCTACAGCTATTATCATCATCACGATTCCAGCAATCCTCATCCAACCCGCATACTTAAACCACTTCACGCCAAAAATACCTGAGGCCCTGAAATGAGCTATTATCTCGAGTATAAAGGCTATTAACGCTACAACCGCCATAGCTATGAGAATTGTTATTAGTGCGCCTAGCATGGCGAATATGTTGAATGGCTGGGAAGGGGTTGTGGGTGGGACTGCTGCAAATGTCATAAGGGGTAGGGCTGCGAGGAAAAAGACTCCGAGAAGGATTCCCGAGAGAATCATGAATACTCCCGTAGCCGTGAATATGGTTTGCTTCTTATCCCTCCCCATAAGTATCCACGCTATAGCAATTAGTATGAAGCCGATAAAGTTAGCATAAGGTATCAGGGCGAGAATGTATCCTATTCCACCCAGCCACTTATACGCCTCTCCCATACTCTCAAGCTTATGTCTCCTAGGATTTAGCTATTGCTCACTCCTCTCAGGCCTAAATGACTTGACAACCCCCTCAATAACTCCTCTCACACCCTTCTCCTCCGCAAGCTTCAAAACAAGTTCCCAGTCAATCTTTAGAAGGAAGACCGTTATTACGATCATGGCTATAAGTGCTGCTGCAACTGCTATGGGGCTTCCCTCCTCTCCTAGGAAGAGCCTGGCATAGTCGAAGTAGATTTTTCCGCTGTAGGCCACAATCCATGACAAGACTATCTTACCGAGCGTGTTCGCTATCATGAATCTTGCTATACTGAAGTTGGCTAACCCTATCGGGACATAGATTACATCATCTGGAAGTGGTGTTAATGCAAAGAGGAACACTGCAAGCATGCCGTATCTTCTTATTAGCTTCCCCAGGGCCGCCATCCTTCTCCTCTTCTCCTCTCCTAGAAGCCTCCTACCGGCACGTCCCAGACCATAGGATGTTAGTTTGCCTATCGCTCCACCAACTCCCGCAGCTATTCCGAGTATTAGTGGGTCGAGCTGCTCAGCCATTAGGACCACTGGTATCAGGTAGGGGACTGGAAGGAATGGTATGAGGCTTCCTAAGACGGATATCATGAATGCCCCTATGTATCCATAGATTTGGAGTGCTTGGAAGAGTTCGGTGAAGAGGTCTCCGGCCATTCTTGACGCCTCTTCTAATAGCCGACTAATTAATGTGTCTCGCAGCCTTCCTAACCTGGGATATTACGTCTTCCCCATATCCATGCTGTCTAAGACCTTTG
>CAZHEC010000091.1:0-5114 GCA_964531465.1 uncultured Nitrososphaeria archaeon
TATGGTCGTGAAAGGCTAAATCTTCTCTAACCCGGTATTGTGGGCTATGAGGGAGGAGGTCGGCCTGCTGGTATTGGGCGGAACCATCCTCGACCCCAGACTCGGCGTTATCATGGATGGATGCGTGGCCGTGAGAGGCGGTAGGATTGTATGGGTTGGTGGCAGGGATGAGGCTGAGAGGAGATTCGAGGCCGGGAAGATAATCGACGCCGGGGGCGGGCTAATCTTACCAGGCCTAATAGACCTCCACACACATAATGCCCAGTATTTCCTCAGGAATTGGATGGATGACAAGCTCCTAGCGCTACCACCCATCTGGCTAACCATGCTGATACCATTCGAGGCAGGGCTGGAGTATAGGCATGTCAAGGCCTCAGCCCTCCTAACCATGCTCGGGATGCTGAGAAGTGGGACGACATGCTTCGTGGAGGCTGGGGGACCCCACCCAGAGGCCATAGCCGAGGCTGCGGCCGAGTCAGGGATAAGGGGGATTGTAACCAGGAGCAACATAGACCTGGAGCCAAGCCTACCCATGTATCTGGAGACAGGCGAGGTTGTCGAGGCCAATAGGAGGCTCTTCGAGGAGTGGGATGGGCGGGGAGGCGGCAGGATTAGGGTCTGGTTCTCCGTCAGGGAGATTATGCTGGACACCCTTAGGCTCATCGAGGAGCTTAGGATGCTTGCGGAAGAGAAGGACACCTACCTAACCATGCACCTGGCTGAGGATACAGTCGAGGTCAACTGGTGCCTCGAGAGGTATGGGGCGAGGCCTGTGGAGCTGCTGGCCGAAAAGGGCCTCCTGGATAACCGTGTCCTGGCCTCACACATGATCTACCTCAGCCCACGGGAGGTAGAGATTGCTGCTAGGTCCGGGGTATCGGTTGCATGGTGCCCTATGGTTGATGCGAGGCTGATGAGTATGCCGAGGATCGACCTGATGGATGCGTGGGGCGTTAATGTCGGGTTCGGGAGCGATGGAGGGATATGGTGTAACCTCGACCTCCTGGAGCAGGCCCGCGTGGGTAGGGCTGTGGTGAAGGCTGCGTCTAATTCCCTCTACCATGACAAGACGCCCCTAGACTCCTGGACGTGTCTCAGGATGCTGACAGAGAACGCTGGGAGAGCGGTTCACATGAGGGTTGGGAGGCTCAGCCCAGGATACCTGGCCGACATAATCACGCTGAGATGGGACCCCGCCTGCCCCAGACTTCCAGGAGACGTGGCCGAGTCCCTGATCAACCATATGCGTGGCATACAGGTTAAGGATGTTGTCGTGGATGGCGAGGTGGTCATGGAGAACGGTGTTGTGAAGACCTTGGATGAGGAGAGGGTTATGGAGGATGCGGTGGAGACCGCTGAAGAGCTAAGTGAAATGGTTGGGGAGCTTAGGTCGAGGGTTAGGTCTGCGGGGAGGCAGCCTACCTCTTCTGCCTCCCAGTCCTTTTAGCCGCTATAAGCCCAACCTTCCTTCCAGGCGGAGCATTCCTAGAGACCGTCTCAGGTCTCCCAATCTTCTTCCTCGTCCCGCCGAAGGGGTGCAGGGCAGCCACCATGGCGACGCCGCGTGTCCTTGGGTAGGGCCTATGCTTTGCCTCCATCCAGTGATACTTCTTCCCAGCCTTTAGGAAGGGTTTGTCCTTCATCCCTCCCCCGGCCACCACGCCTACCATGGCCAGGCACTTGGAGCTTACCTCAGCCATCTTCTTGGAAGGCATCATTAGTATGGTCTTCCCGCCTGTCTGGGACATAACGGTCGCATAGGTTCCAGCAGCCCTCACGAGCTTCCCGCCATCTCCAGGCTTATGCTCAATCATGGAGACAATCGTTCCCTCGGGCAGCTTCCCAAGCGGGACTATGTTCCCAGGCTTGGCCTCCGCATCCTCACCCATCTGGATAACCTGGCCCACATGCATGCCCTCGACCGCCACCACCGCGAAGCTGGTCCCATCCTCTAGGGCTATCTCGGCTACAGGCGTACCCCGGCCAGGGTCATGCTCCAGGCTCCTGACATACCCTATGAGCGTCCCACTAGACCTGATGAGCTGGCTCGGATACCCAACCTCATACCTCCGCCTAAGGGAGGCCCTGAAGGTCGGCGAACCCCTACCAAGCCTCTGAGCCCTAATCCGCCTACCCATCCCACCACCAACCCCACAGACCAACATTTAAACCGTATTCCAACAATCTCCGAGAAAATAGAAATGAGAATATTGCGGAAGAATAGATGCTTTAAGTAAGTCGTTGGTGAGCAGCCCATCGTTGCCCTATTCCAAATCTACGTCATCAATCGCTCTTCCAAATAGATGAGGTTAAGTTATTCAGGGATGTGAGATGATTATTTTGTATTTAGCTAGGTATTTCGCCATCTTTATCTGGTCCTCGTCTAGGGTTAGCAGCTCTGAATTCTCTTTTCCCGATAAAGCTATTAGGAGGTCTAAATCGGGTAGGTCTTCTCCCTTTAAAATGGATTCGGACTTGACCCTCGCCGCTGTCTCTATTACGTCTTTCTCAACCTCGTATATGGTGAGCCATCTCAATGCCTCGTTTATCCAGGCTAGCTCCCGTACGTCCCCATACTTCTTAACCATGTATAATGCTCCGACCAATAACTCGTATTGGCTGAGCCTGCTTATACCGATGTCCTCCGCCCGCCCCCTCCTTTCTTCCAAGAGCCTCCTCGCAGCCTTATCACCACGTTTAAGCGCTATCAGGAAGCTGGTGTCCAGGATTAGTTTCAAATAACCTCACCCTAAACCCCTTCCTGATACTCTCGACAATTTTTTCAAGCTCTACCTCTCTCCCCCTCCCCCCGGAGAGCTCCAGCAATCTATCGATTCTTAGATCCACGTTGGCCTTTATCAGATAATCTAGGAGCTCCGAGAAAGACCTCCTCCCTTTAAGTCTCTCAAGCTTCTCATAAACCTCATCCGATATCGTGATGGTTTTCATGCATAATACACTTAACACGATTATATTTAAATGTTTCAAAAGCTGGTGAGGGAGGGGGAGGTGCTTAACGTATTATGTTGACACGAATGTGGTAATAGCCCGCTACAAGCCCGGAGACCCTCTATGAGGGCGCCAACAGACTTTTCGACTTACCTCATACAATGCTCTACATCTCCCCGCTCACATTGGTGGAATTATGCTCCGTTCTCTCGAGAGTGAGGGTCGAGACACCCATACGAGGAATCACCGCTCACTCCCTAACCGTAGATTGATACTGGCCTCAAGGTCATACATCATCAAGTCCGCTATCGCCGGCTATGAATTCAGGCAACCCATAGAATACTACTTAGCTACAGAGCTCGCAGAGCGATTTAGGTTAAGAGCATTAGGCATCCTGCACGTGGCCTATGCATCCCTCCTGAAGAAGACCAAGCTAGTAGACATATTCATCACAGGTGATGAAGAAATAATTGAGCAGAGAGGACAGATCCATAAAGCAACCGAAGTACTGGTTAAGCATCCACGTGAGATTACCAAACAGGGCCAATAATTTACAGTATGAGAGGAACTTATCACTTAAGAGGTACGTACATGCTCGACCTCGTCGCGCCAACTCCCGCTCTTCCATGTTTTACCGGCTTGTTGGTTATTGCGAATTCTCCTAGTCTGTGGCCTATCATCTCGGGTTTGATCTCGACTGGTATGAATTCTTTTCCGTTGTAGACGTGGATTGTTAGGCCGACCATCTCCGGCAGGATTACCATGTCTCTTGCATGGGTCTTAAGGGGTTTCCTAGGTTTCTCGCCTTTCTCGAGCATGGCCCTGTATTTCCTAACCTTCTCTAGGAGTCTTAGCTGGGCGTGGGTTAGACCTCTCTCAAGGCTTCTCCTCATCCTTGATGGGAGAAGCTGGATGAACTGGTCCATGCTCATCTGCTGGAGCTGCTCTAGGGTGTAGCCCCTGTAGGTGAACTCCCTCGGCACGTCCTATCCCCCATCGCCTCTGGATTTAAGGATTAGGTGCTTATTCTCTTATAGGGGGCGGCGTAATCTCTTCCCGATACCCTGATGGGGGACTCGGTGGTCTCGGGCAGGCTCGTCCTCGCAACCTTCTTCTCAGGGTTCTCCCACGGCCTCCTCTGGGCTGTCCTAGCACCCTATCTCAGGGGTTTAGGGGTCTCAGCCTCCCTCTACGGCGGACTCAGGGGGCTATCGGCCGCCATGGCTATACTCGCAACCCTCTCCGCAGGGGTGTTGAGCGACAGGTTTGGGTCCAGGCGGGTCATGTCCCTGGGCCTCCTATCATACTCTCTCGGCGTAGCCCTCCTCTCCATAGGAGACCTGGCCTCAATCACCACGGGGTTCATGTTGATGGGTGCGGGGATGGGTCTCTCATCCACGGCCATGACGGTCCTGGCCTCGAGGACGGTTAGGGACGAGGCGCTAGACTACTCCCTCAGCTACTCATGGGGCTCCAGCGTTATAGGAGGCTCCCTGGGAAGCTTCTCCGGATGGGTCCCACAGATTCTAGAGACGGCGGGCTGGGAGATAGCCTCAGGCTACAGGATGGTGCTGGCCTCAGGCGCCCTGGCAAGCCTTCTCGCCGCCCCAATATCACTCGGAGTCCACGAGCAGGCACCACGACAATCAAGATACGTCCTGAGGCTCCGGGGCCTAGGGGTCTTGAGACCTGCGGCGGCCTCAAGCATCCTGGTCGGCTTCGGCGCAGCCCTCTCCATCCACAACATAGACTACTACTTCACGGCGAAGTATGGGCTGGGCAGCGGAGAGCTTGGAAGCGTTTTCGGGCTCCAGCAGCTCATGCTAGGTGCGAGTATGTTCATGCTGCCCAGGCTATCTAAGAGGGTTGGCGGCGCACTTAATCTTTACACGGCCCTCACCCTCTCAAGCGTCCCCCTACTGGCTGCCATGACCATGACTGGAAGCTACTTGGCGGCCTCGGCGATATACCTGGTTAGGAGCATCCTCATGAACCTCAGCAACCCCCTATTCCAGGCATTCACCATGAGGCTGGTATCAAGCGAGATGAGGGGTGTGGCCGCATCCCTACTCAGAATCTCGTGGGAGATACCCCTACCGCCTGGAAGGGCCCTGGGAGGATACCTCCTAGAACTAGACCTCGAGCTCCCCCTGAGAATAACAGCA
>CAZHEC010000092.1:0-5065 GCA_964531465.1 uncultured Nitrososphaeria archaeon
TGAGGCTAGGAACGCTCTTGCTGAGGGGGTTAGGGAGATTTGGTTAACAAGCCAGGATATGGGAAGCTATGGTCTTGAGTCTGGGAGGAACCTTCTCCCCCTCCTCATCCGAAGCGTCGCATCAATCGAGGGACACTTCATGGTAAGGGTTGGGATGATGAACCCAATCTACCTAAAGCCTATATTAGGCGAGCTGGCGGAAACCTATCTCCACCCAAGGGTTTTCAGGTTCCTCCATCTACCAGTCCAGTCAGGCTCGGAGAAGGTCGTCAGGGCAATGGACAGGGGCCACACGGTCAAACTATTCAAGGAGATAGTCTCGTATCTGAGGAGCAGGGTCACAGGTCTAACACTTGCTACAGACTTCATAGTAGGGTACCCTGAGGAAGATGAGGAAGACTTCGAGGAGACCTTAAAGCTTCTGGAGGATGTTAAGCCCGAATCAGTAAATGTCTCACGATTCTTCCCAAGACCTGGCACCCCTGCCGAGAAACTCAAGCAGCTTGACCCACGTGTGATAAAGATGAGAAGTAAGATTCTGAGTGAGGCTGCTAGGAGGGTTGCCTTAGAGGCTAATCAGAGGTGGATTGGATGGGAGGGTATTGCAATAGTGGATGAGGTTGGCGATAGGGGGGAAGCCATCGCAAGAAACCAGAGCTATAAGCCCATAGTCCTCAACGCGGAAGGTAGGAGGCTTCTCGGAAGATTCGTGGAGGTCGAGATAACCGACGCCAGACCCTACTGCTTGATGGGGAAGATCCAAAGAACCCTCGAGGAAAAAGAGCTAGCAGAGGTTGCAGCATGAATCTAATCTTAAGACTCTTAACCCCCATCAGAAAACTGATAGAACCTCCCGAGAAACTAATCTCTTGGATAGGTGTGAAGCCTGGAATGACTGTAGCAGACATAGGATGCGGCCCGGGATACCTGACCATACCACTCGCCAGAAGCGTAGGAATAGGTGGGAAAATCTATGCAATAGAGATAGATGAAAAAGCAGCCAAATATCTGGAGAAAAAGGTTAAGGACCTTGGATTGGTAAACGTGGAAGTCAAAATACTTGATGCGGAAAATCTTGACGGGATACCTGACAACCATGTTGATATATCAATAATGCTTTACAGCCTTCACCACTTCTCCAATATAAGGAAAGCGCTACAGGAAGCCTATAGAATAACGAGGCCTGGCGGAAGACTAGTAATAATAGATCCCATGAAGGAGAGAATGCTGGGCCATGGGACAATCATTGAGAACGTCTTAAAGGAACTGATAAACTCGGGATTCAAGCCTAAGACATTTGAGAAAAATCTCTTTACATATAGGGCAGTAGCATGGAAGAACGGGGGCTGAGCCGTGGATTACAACTCCATCGTGGTCCATTATGGCGAGGTAACGCTTAAGCGGGGTAGACGAGTCTTATTTGAGAGGATCTTAGCTAGAAATCTTGAAGAGGCTACAGGCATCCCTGTTAGGAGGATTCAGGGCAGGATGATAATGCCTTATGAGGAGAAGGCCCTGAGTAGGATAGGTAAAGTATTCGGCGTTGTCTGGTATGCCCCTGCAATCCACGTGGAAGGAGGATACGATGACCTCGAGGAGACCGTTATCAAACTCTTGGAGAAACTATCGCCCAAGTCCTTCAAGATAGATACACGTAGAAGCGATAAGAGGTTCCCAATAACCTCTATAGAAGTCTCATCCAGAATAGGAGCCAAGGCAAGAAACATCTATGGATTTAAGGTAGATTTGAAGAATCCGGAGAGAATAATTGTGATAGAGATTACCGAGGAGGGGTTCTATATCTCATATGAGAGATTTAAAGGTCCAGGGGGCCTGCCTATCGGTTCCTCAGGGAAGGTCCTTGCCCTACTTTCAGGCGGTATCGACTCGCCGGTGGCGGCCTGGATGATGATGAAGAGGGGATGCAGAGTTGATGCACTCCACTTTCACGCCCTCCGCTCATCTGGAGAGGTCCTGCAATCGAAGATTCTTGACCTGGCTAGGGTTCTGGCGGAGTATGGTCTCAGACTTAACCTCTACTTGACCCCATTTCATAGCTTCTATGAGAGAAGCTTGGGTATGCCTCCAAGGATGGAGCTAGTCATGTTTAGGGCCTGGATGTTGAAGTTGGCTGAGAGGCTGGCCGAGAGGGAAAGATATCTAGGTATAGTTACGGGTGATAGTCTAGGGCAGGTTGCATCCCAGACCCTGGAGAACCTCTACGCCGCTTCTTCAATAATCAGGATTCCCGTTTATAGGCCCCTCATAGGAATGGATAAGCAGGAGATAATCGGATTGGCGGAACAGATAGGGACCTACCAAGCCTCAATAAAGGAATACAAGGACTGCTGTTCCATAGTGGCTAGACATCCTGAGACCCGTGCCTCCCCAGGCCAGGTAAGAGAGCTATGGGAACGATTCGGCCTAGATGAGAGTGTGGATGAGGCATTAAGGGAGATGGAAATATTCACGATAACACACCGTGGAGAAGTTAAACCCATATACGTCGAGACAGGGAAATCCTGATAATATGGCTTACCTCCCTGACCCCAAGGCTAGGAGGCATGAATAATGAAGGTTGCACTTGTAGGTGGGACGGGAGGACTTGGGCCAGGTCTCGCGGCAAGGCTAACACTGGCAGATGTGGAAGTAGTTATAGGCTCCAGGTCCCGTGAGAAGGCTGAGAGGGTTGCACGTGAGGTCTCGGAGCTTATTGGGGCGGCTGTTAAGTATGGGGAGAATCCTGAGGCGGTCAGGGATTCAGATGTAGTGGTCCTTACAATACCTTATGAGGCGGTGGAACCCACCCTAAAATCCCTCAGCCACATCCTCCACGGAAAAACAGTAATCTCACCTATCGTTTCCCCAAACCCGGCTCCAGGGAACTCCGCCGCAGAGAAAGTCAGGTCGCTTACACCGGAGGACTCCAAAGTCGCCGCAGCACTACATAATGTAGGCGCCCACCGCCTCCTCGACCTACAGCGTCCCCTAGACTGCGATGTCCTGGTCTGCGGCGAGGATGACGCTAAGAAGACTGCGGTTGAGCTTGTGGAGAAGATACCTGGGCTAAGGGCCATAGACGGGGGAGGTCTCCAAGACTCCTGGATACCCGAGGCCATAACGCATCTGCTAATAAGGCTGAACAAGCGATACAAGAGGAAGTCTATAGGTATAAGGTTCACGGGAATCTAGGCTCTCAAAGGCCTATGAGGAATAAGATGGCCATCAACGCCAACACCGCCCCAGTTATCCTCGGCATATATCTCGCAAGACCCTTAATCTTACGCTCAATCACATCAAAAGCCCTGATTGCTAGGAGCGTTAGAGATGTTATCGAGATTGTTACGGCGAGGCTATAGATGATGATTAAAGGTATAGGCTCCACGCCTCCGATTATGAACGCTAATATCATGAATTCCTCCTCATGTGCGAATCCTAGGATTATGGCCAGCAAGGCTATCCCACGTAGGCTCACATCCCTTACTCGGACATCATCCCCTCCAGCCCTCTCGGTCAAGAACCTTATCGAGAGAACAATAAGTATTGCAGCTGCCAGGTATCTGAATATTGGAGTGCTCAAGTCAAGGAATGCTGAGGCGGCTAGATAGATTACGACTATTATGAGGGAGGAGAGGAAGTGTCCAGCCGAGATTATCAGGGCGGCGGCCAGCCCCCTAAGATATCTACTCTCACCGTGAAGGGACAGGGCTGCGGCCGGAACCCATCCATGGCCTGGCTCAAGGCCGTGAATAAGGCCTACCACCGCTATGGTGATGAGGGATGGGTAATCTGGTCCCGTCAAACCGAGGCTCCGTGGAACTTTCCTAGGCCCTTGATATTTTAGGAATGATTCCTCTGGATGAAATGGTTATATTAGGGTTGGGGTTGGCTTGGGTGGGTTAGGGGCCTTGTCGCAGGCTGTTGCAAGGGCTGAAAGGAGGATTCCGAGGTGGAAGGTGGAGACCGTTAAGAGGCTTGCACAGTTCATTAAGGAGTATCCTGTTGTGGCAGTCTTCAAGCTCACGGGGCTAAGGGCAAACCTAATCCATGAGATGAGGAGGAAGTTGGAGGGGGATGCGGTCATAAAGGTTGCCAAGAAGACCCTGTTCCTTAAAGCTGCTGAGAAGGCTGGGAGACCAGAGTTAGCCAAACTTGTGGAAGACATAAAAGAGCCTATCGGCTTCATCTTCTCCAGGATAAGCTCCTTCAGGCTTAAGCTCATCCTGGATAAGAACAAGATACCTATGCATGCGAAGGCTGGTGAGAAGGCTGACATGGACGTGGTTGTCCCGGAGATGAATACCGGCCTTCCCCCAGGCCCCGTGCTAAGCGACTTCGGAAAACTCGGCATACCCACAAAGATCGAGGGAGGCCAGATATGGATTGCCAAGGACACTTTGGTGGCCAGGAAAGGCGAGGAGATATCCCCTGCATTGGCCTCCTTACTTGCGAGGCTTGACATCAAGGCTGTTCTAAAGGGCATAGATATAGAGAAGGCGTATGAAGACGGTGTAATCATAGCAAAGGACGTCTTAACACTCGATATAGACGCTTACAGGGAAGACTTCACGCAGGCCCATCTCCAGGCCCTCACCCTAGCATCCGAGATAGGATACATCACAAAGGAGACCGTGGCCCCGATACTCGTTAAGGCCTACCTTGGAGCTAGGGCCCTGGCTGTGGAGGCAGGCATACCCGACAAGGATGTAATTGAGGACTTGCTGATAACTGCTGAGAGACGGGCTCTTGCCCTGAAGTCTGTAGCCAAACTAGACTAGAGCCCCGCCCAGCTTCTCCATCGCAGCCCTCCTTAACTCTTCTAGGGAGACTTCACGTGGTAGGCCTGCCTGGCCCAGCCTCTTCTTACCTCCACCTCCTCCGCCAAACTCTTTAGCTATCAGCCTCGCAAGCTTGCCCGCGTCCATACCCCTCTCTAAGGCAGCCTGATTAGCCACCACGACAAGCCTCTGCCTATCCCTGCCGAATGCGATCACCGCGCATGCTGGCTCACGGGTCTCTAGCAGGTTGTCTGTTATTGTTAGGACGTATTCCTGGTCTCCTTCAG
>CAZHEC010000093.1:0-5021 GCA_964531465.1 uncultured Nitrososphaeria archaeon
CTCCTCGAGCTTGTAGAGCAGGGGAAAGTTGAGAGAATAGGTGGAAACATGCCGCTCAACGTGGAGAAGGTGGCGGAGCTGAACCCCGACTTAGTGATTATAAGCGCAGGCTTGCAGGGTGGAGCGATACCAAAGCTAGAGGAGCTTGGCCTAAAGGTTCTAGCCGTGAAGTCCGAGAGCCTCTCAGACATATACCAGGCGATACTCTTGGTCGGGAAGGCTCTTGACAGGATGGATGAGGCCGTGAGCCTGGTCGAGGAGCTCAGGAGCAGGATACAGGAGACATGGATGAAGACGGGGATGATACAGGTAAAGAAGAGGGTTATGGTGGCTGTCTGGCTCGAGCCTGTATGGACTGCCGGAAACAACACCTATATGAACGACCTCTTAACCGCTGCTGGAGGATACAACGTCTTCCAAGACATACAGGGATGGTCAGAGGTAGGGGCAGAAGCCATCGTCGAGAGAAACCCAGAGATCATAATAGTAACTATGCATGGACAGGACCTAAGCTATGAGGAGGTTGTGGAGAAGTTGGAGGGCATGCCTGGCCTAAGTGACACAGACGCCCTTAAGAACGGTGAGGTCTATCTGCTTGTAGGTCAGGCGGCCAACATACTTGAGAGACCTGGACCGAGGGTGGCCGACGGAGTAGCCCTACTCTCTATGATAATCTATCAGGAAATCTACGAGGTGAACTTGCCGAAGATGATTGGGGATGAATACATGGATTATCTTAAGGGCTTGGAGGTGGCTGCTGCTTGATGACCCAGGCTAGAAAGCTCCGCCTCCTCTCCATAATTTTTCTAGGCATATCGCTCACAGTAGTTCTCTCATTTGCATCACTCTCACTTGGGGCAAGCAAAGTAGGTCTATGGGAGATAATCGGCATACTGGTTGGGGAAAGGACAGAGGGTATGAGAATAATCTTGGACATACGTCTTCCCAGGCTACTCTCAGCCATAGTAGTGGGAGCATCCCTCTCCGCAGCCGGAGCCGTAATGCAGGGATTGTTCCGGAACCCGTTGGTGGACCCATATATAGGTGGCGTTGCATCTGGAGCCGCCTTCGGTGCTGTGGTCTCCATAGTTTTCGGCCTCTCACTCTTTTCACCATTCTCGGCCTACGGCATACCCTTATCCGCATTCCTAGGAGCAATTACAGCATTATCCATGACTATACTCTTCTCGAGGTTGGGGGGCGGGTCTCCGCTTAGCCTCATCCTTTCAGGTATAGCTGTCAGCTTCCTCTTCTCAGCGGCCACGAGTCTTGCGTTGGTCATAGGTGGGGAGAAGAGCTTCGGCGCATTCTTCTGGCTCTTCGGAAGCTTCGTTGCAGCATCTTGGAGGCATCTGGCCCTCACCCTGCCAGCCTCAATAATAACCCTCGGATACATACTAGTCCATGCGAGGAAGCTGAACGTAGTCCTCCTAGGTGATGAGGAGGCTAGGCAGCTCGGCGTAAACATAACCCTGATTAGATACAGTATGCTGGTCTCCCTCTCTCTTCTCACAGCCCTCGCAGTCTCCTTCAACGGCATAATAGGGTTCGTAGGACTGGTTGCTCCACATATAGCCAGGCTAATTGTGGGAGAGGACTACAGGCTCCTACTCCCCCTAAGCATTCTGACCGGGAGCTGGCTCCTCTTAGCCTCAGACCTAGCCTCTAGGCTCATCCTAGCGCCAGCAGAACTACCCGTGGGCGCAATAACCTCCCTCACCGGGGCGCCCATATTCCTTCATCTGCTTGTTAAGAGGGCTGGGAGATATGGATAAGGGTATCATAAGGGTTGAGGGCATTTCTTGGAGCTATGATGGAGTTAGGGGGATAAGTGATGTAAGCGTGGAGATAAGGAGGGGAGAAATCCTAGGGATTATAGGCCCTAATGGCTCTGGGAAGACGACGCTCCTCAGATGTCTGGCAGGTCTCCTCAAACCCCATGGAGCAATCTACATAGACGGGAGAAACCTTAGTAGGATAAATGCGCGTGAACTCGCCAGAATTCTCTCATATATTCCATCCGAGTATGAGGGGCAGCCCTCCCTAACGGTTTATGAGGTTGTCTCAGCGGGCAGGACTCCACACATGAGGGGAGTTTGGTGGGAGTCGGGTGAGGATGAGGCGATTATCTGGGAGTCCATGAGTGTTATGGGTGTGGATGAGATGGCCGAGAGAAGGGTGGGGGAACTAAGCAGCGGCGAGAAGCAGAAGGTCAGGCTGGCCAGGGCACTAGCCCAGCAGCCCAAGATAATCCTAGTAGATGAGCCTACAAGCCACCTAGACCCACGGAACCAGATAGAGATTATGAAGGTTCTTAGGCTCATGACACTTAAGGGTGCCTCGGTTATAGCAGTCCTACACGACCTAAACCTCGCCTCATTATATTCAGATAGAATACTCGTCCTAAAGGATGGAAGGGTGGTAGCATGCGGGAAGCCGTCCGAGATTCTCGACGAGAAACTCCTCAGGGAGGTCTTTGAGATAGACGTGAGGATACTATTTGACAGCAGGCTGGGACGCCCCTTCATAATACCCCTACCGGGAAAGGAGATTTTAGGAACACGGGCCATGGAGAGGATGGATGGGGCTAAAGAACTACCTTGCGTCAAGGATTCCGGATCTTCCACGGGAGGTGCTGCCAAGCAAGGCAAAGATAATCGATAAGGTCGCCCTAGTCAGGCTTGAGCCTGAAGTCGAGCAATATGAAGAGGAAATAGGTAGACTCGTCCGGGAATACTATGGCGTTAAGGCGGTCTACAGGGTTTATGGGGTTGTAGGCGCCGAGAGGAGGCCTATGCTGAAGCATCTTACCGGCGAGAGGGTTGAGGAGGTGGTGCATAAAGAGTATGGCTACATGCTTAGGCTCAACCTAGAGAGGCTTATGCTCAGTCTAGGAAACAGCTTCGAGAGGCTTAGAATAGCCGGGCTTGTTGGCAGGAACGAGACCGTTGTTGACATGTTCGCAGGCGTGGGTCAATTCTCCATACCGGTAGCAGTCTTGGCCGCCCCTAGGAAGATATTCTCGATAGAGATAAACCCGGAGGCATATAGGTATCTTGAGTTGAACAGGCATCTGAATCATGTTGAGGATATTGTTGAGCCTATTCTAGGTGATTGTAGGATGGTGGTGGAGGAGAGGCTTCAGGGGGTGGCTGATAGGGTAATCATGGGATATTTTATGGGAACGATGGACGCCCTTCCACAAGCCTTGATAGCCCTTAGAGAAGATACTGGAGGCATAATCCACTTCCATGAACTCGCCGGGAGAGGGGAAGAGGAAGACTTCATAGAGAATCTTCTAGGCAAGGTGGAGGCAGAGGGATATAAGGCAAGGCTACTTAGGTGGAGAAAGGTGAAATCATACTCAAGGACCAGGAACCATATAGTAGTTGATTTTCTGGCGGTGAGGAGAAGATGAGCCTAAAGAAGACCCTCGAGAGAATGGTCTCGGAGCTATCGGGGAACACCAAGTTTAAGAGAGAGTTCAGCAACGTGAACGCACTGATCGAGCTGAAGACGATTGAGGGCGAGACAATATATCTCAAGGTTCATGGAGGTGCCTTGGAGATTATCGATAAACCTGATGGAAAGCCCAACCTAACACTGATAGCTAGCATGGATGTATTCATGGATTTGCTGGAGTCGAGGCTGAGAGGCGAAGTAGCGGTCTTGACAGGAAGGCTAAGAATCTCGGGAGACCTGGGCCTGGGCGAGAGGCTCTACAGGAAGATACTCAAGTTCGCTAAACGATGATGCTCGCTGCATTGGCTATCCTAGGCCACCTCTCGGCAGCCTCACGGGCCACAGGACCCTTAATCTCCGTCCCCTTCATATCACCCTCAGGGGTAACTAGGACCGCCGCCGTATCCTCGAAGCATATCCAGGTTCCGTCAGGCCTCCTGTAGGGCTTCCTTTGACGGATGATAACAGCGTGCATGACCTTCTTTCTGAGATCGATTGGCCCCTTCTTCACTGTAACTGAGACTAGGTCCCCCACGGCGGCGCATGGATGTCTCCTAAGCCTAGTCTTGATGCCGTGGACCTGGATTATCTTAAGTATCTGGGCCCCTGAGTTGTCTGCGCATGGTATCTCGGAGCCAACGTTTATAGTTCGAGGTATATTAGGCCGTCTCTCGAGGATACCTACGGCGGCTACAGCCCTGCTACGCTTCGCCAATCTCTCACCCTCCTAGTCCAAGGTTAGGGATTCGTTCAGGGTTTTAAACCTAAGCTGGCTGGGACCCTATATAAGGATGAAAGGCTACCACCGCCTATACCTTTTCTTAAGCCTCTCTTCGGGTCTTCCGACTATGGCCCATCCCTCGACCTTAACCTGTTCTCCTCTCGGGAGGGTGAAGATGAATGTGTAGGAGTTCTTTGGGAGGGAGATAATCTTACCGTTGTTCCTCAGGATTCTCAGCATGTTCCTGGTCTCACCCACGACCTCGCCCTCATGGACAACCCCCCTCCCCCTAGGCTCGGCCCTAACCCTTAGACCCAGTAGCTCATGCCTCAGGATACTCTTGGCGGTGGGCCCCCTAACCATGAAGAACACTCACAAGGTTTGCTTAGCTTAACTTCTCTATGACGACGAAGGCCACGGTCTTGCTTATGGGTCTACACTCGGCTATCCTTACCCGGTCTCCTTCCTTCACCTCTATGCATGGTGGTAGATGGGCGGGTATATTGCTTCTCCTTCTCTCATATCGTTTATACTTTCTTACGTAATGGAGGTATTCCCGCCTCACTATCACGGTTTTAGGCATCTTCTTCTTGTAGATCTCGCCGGTTAGGATTATACCTCTGATTTTTAGATGGCCGTGGAATGGGCAGTGGGGGTCGTCGCACTCCCTCTGGGGCGGGTTCACCGGTATGCCTATGTTCCTAGCTGGCATCCTGGCTCATATCCCCCTGGCTGGAATAAAAACCCTTATGCCTTGACCCCCCTCTCCCTCAGGACCGTCAGTATCCTGGCGATCCTCCTCCTCATATTCCTTATCAGGGCGGTCTTCTCTAGTCCT
>CAZHEC010000094.1:0-5020 GCA_964531465.1 uncultured Nitrososphaeria archaeon
AGGGCTCACCCGCATAGATCCTAATCCTCTTCCGCCTCCTCTTCAAGTATCTCCCAACGCCTGTAATCGTTCCACCCGTTCCCTGGGTAGCCACGAAGGCGTCCAACCTACCCTTGGTCTGCCTCCATATCTCCGGCCCGGTGGTCTTGTAGTGTGCGGCAATGTTGTCAGGGTTGCTGAACTGGTTTGGGAACCAATACTTGCCCGGGTTCTCGGCCATTAGTTCCTCGACCTTCTTTAGGCATAGGTCTACGTCGCTCTCGCCTCCCGGGGTGAACACCAACTCACCCCCATACATCCTGATTATCTTCTTCCTCTCCTCACTCATACCCTCAGGCATAACTATGGTCACCTTGTATCCAAGGAGAGTTCCGATGAATGTGCAAGCAATTCCTGCGTTCCCGGTGGATGCCTCGATTATCTCCATTCCGGGCTTTAGGTCGCCCCGCTTGATAGCTCCTAGAATCATTTCCTTGTAGGGTCTGTCCTTGAGGCTTCCAGTAGGATTATAGTATTCCAGCTTGCACCAAATGTTTGCCTTGACTCCCTCCTCCTGCGGAATATTGTTGAGCTTCACCATGGGTGTATTGCCTATTAGGTCGAGTATGCTCTTGGCCGCTGGGCTGACTGTAATCCTAGGCATCTTCCCCGGGCACCTCACGGCATAACCATGGCCATCACAGCCTTCTGGACATGGAGCCTGTTCTCGGCTTGCTCGAAGTAGAGCGAGTAGTCTTTGTTGTCTATAACCTCGTCCACGACCTCCTGACCCCTGTCTGCTGGGCCGCAGTGCATATACTTGCCCTTATTGGTTAGGTCCATTAGCTCCTGCGTGCATATCCAGCTCTGGAACTTGTTCTGATACTCTTTTGCACCGTCCTTATCCACCCTGTTATTGTAGGGTGGGAAGAACTTCTTAGGGGACCATGCCTTCGGGTAGACGAAGTCCGCTCCCTCGAATGCCTCACGCATGTCGTGGACTATCTCAAAGCTTCCCCCATATCTGTCTGCGTTCTCTTTGGCAGCCTGTATCACGTGGTCCTCTAGCTCGAATCCTGGGGGATGGGCTAGGACTACGTCCATCCCGAACTGGGTGCCTATTAGGATGCAGCTCTGGGGAACTGCGAGGGGTTTGAGTCCCCCCGAGTAGGCGTAGGAGACGACGAACTTCTTCCCCCTCGGATTAGGCGCAACATCGGTTATGGCCATTATGTCGGCTAGCGCCTGGAAGGGGTGGTAAACGTCGTCCTCCATGTTAAGCACGGGTATGCTGCTCCACTTGGCGAACTCCTGTATGACCCTGTGGCCACGGCCTATATGCCACTTGGCCGCATCACCGTAAATCCTGATAGCTATGGCGTCCCCATATCTGCTCAGGACACGTGCTACATCCGCTATTGACTCTGTCTGGTATGGGACCATGTCTTCTGGGAGGGTTGGCGTATAGACGTCTTGGGGGCTTAGGAAGTGGGCGTGTCCTCCTAGCTGATATATGCCTGCCTCGAAGCTGTTTCTGGTTCTCAGGCTCCTATTGTAGAATAGCATGAAGAGTGTTCTTCCTGGAAGGTAGTTGGTCGGCGTCCTCTCCCTAAACTTGCTCCGAAGGTCTCTGGCGGCCTCGAGTATCTCCTTAATCTCCTCCTGCATGAAGTCATTCGTGTTAAGGAAATGTTTCCCCCTCATCTTCCCGACATAACTTGGCAGACTCATATTCACACCTCTTCTAGGGAGAAGCATCCAGCCATCCATTTAAGCTTGACTACACGGTCTCTAGCTGCTTCTCCGCCTATGCTCCTCCTCATCGTATCTATGATACTTTAAGATTATTGGACACCATGATTTTTCAGGGCAGTATCCAAGCATCCTGCATTTCTCGCCCATCAGTGATGCGAGTTCAGGTAGCTTTGACTCGATTGCTCTCCATATGCCGTATGCATTTGCCCTCTCCTCCCATTGGGCGTAGCTGCAAGTCCTCATACCAACGTATCCCTGGGGCCAGAGTAGGTTGAAGGCGTTATATGTCCTGACGACATATATTCTAAGGGATTGGGGGAGGAGGTATAGGGCCTCCGAGAACCTTGCACCCTCCTCTATCAGCTTCTGATAGCCTTCTACGGCGTCGTTGAACGTCTCGGAGAACCTTCCTGCAAGCCCCTCATCCCCCTTTATCTTGGGTGGAACCACTGCCCACTTCTCACCTTCCCTCATAGCTCTATCAACAGCAGTGTAGATGGATTCAACCGCAGTCGGTATGGTTCTATGCCTGATTGATTGGTGGTATGCTGCCAGGGATAGTGACTCGAGGAAGACCGCCTGTATCAGGGAGTTTAGGCCTGACGCCTCGGATAATCCTCGGGACAAGGCCTCCTCTATCATCCTGGAATCAACGCCCACGACCATTAAGTCTAGCAGCCTCGGCTCACCAGGCTCCACACTCTCATCTATAATCTTCTCCATCAGTTTATTATGCGGCTTGTAGGGGTTGGTGTAGGGATATGTGGGGAGCGGGTTCTCGAACTCCTCCCTCGCCTGGGTCAGCATGGGTGAGACCTCGTGAAAGAGCCTGCGGAGGGTCTCCCCAATAACCCTAAGCTCCTCCGGATAATACTCATCTGATACGTCTGGTTTTATTAGTCCGATGAAGGTCTCGAGACTTCCCGAGGCGAATAAGGATGTCTTGGATGCTAGCGGGAGGATGTATCGTGCATCCTCCAACTCGACCTCATGCTCAACAAGCCACCTATAGGTATCATACATCTTCCTGATTGTGTCGAGGTAGGTTTTGTTATCTCTAAGTGTCTCGGGTGCGAAGAACTCGTCCCTCTCAACCATCCTCCGTCTTTGGGACTCTTGTAGATAGGAGCCGAAAGGTGGAGCCACCAAGAGCATGGATGCAGCCCTACTACACCTAGCAACCTCGAACTGTAGAATTAGGCTCGTAGCTATGGAGGAGTGTCCACGCCTGGTCGACTCCTTATGAATCTTGTAGGAGACCTTTCCCAGGTCTTTTCCCTTCCTCCTCAGCTCCCCAAGCCTCTCCTCAAGTGTAACACCCTTAAATGTTCCTAAGCCTTCCAAGGCTATAACCACGTCTGGGCCCAGCTCCACCCCCTCTATCATGGCCTTTGGGAGGTATCCAATCGGCTTGACCTCTAGGTCCTTTAGCCCGAGCATTCCGGGTTAATGTTGGGAATGGGTGGAGATATACTTGGAGGGATGTGGAGGGCTGGATAAGACTCTAGGAATGTCTAGGGAATCGAGCCTAGCTCTACCTCAACCTCCATGAAGACCCCGTTCCTGAATATTCTGAGCCTCACAGCATCGCCTGGCCGCGTGTATTCCTCCAAGTATGCGAGTAGGTCCGATATACCTATCACCTTGACGTCCTCAACCCCAACTATCACGTCTCCACCTATCTTGATTACCGTTCCGTCTGAGAGCCTATAAGTCACGTTTCCGCCCCTTATCCCAGCCTTATCCGCAGGCCCACCAGGAGCCACATCGGTGACTAGGAACCCATAGGCCTGTGGAATCCCTATTACCTTGGCTATCTCGGGGTTCACGTCGATCCCTATTATGCCTAGCCATGGATGGCGGTATACGCCCTCCCTGATAATTGCGTCTACAACCTTCCTAACTATGTTGGAGGGTATGGCGAACCCTATCCCGGAGAACTCACCGACCTTAGATGCTATGGCCGTGGTTACACCTATAACCCTGCCGGAATAATCTAGGAGGGGGCCTCCGCTATTACCCGGATTAACCGCTGCATCGAACTGTATCACGTTGGGTATGAGTCTTCCACTAGGTGTTCTGAGAACCCTTCCAAGCTGGCTGATAACACCTGTTGTGAGCGTCCCGCTTAACCCGAAGGGGCTTCCCACAGCTATTACGGGCTGCCCAACTCTGAGACCCGAGGAGTCGGCTAACTCCAAGGGCTTCAACCCACGTCCCCCCACATCGACCAGCCTCACCACTGCTAGGTCGGAGTAGGGGTCAGAGCCGACCAGCCTGGCCTCGGCCACGGACTTGTCGAGGAAGTAGACCTCGATTCTCTCGGCTCCCTCAACCACATGGAAGTTGGTTACTATGTGTCCCTTCTGGTCGTAGATGAACCCCGAGCCCTCCTTCGAGATTATTGAGGGGCCTAGAAAGGTCTCCACCACCGCAGTTATTCTAAGCATAACCACAGAGTCCTTAACCTTCTGATATACGAGCTCCGGGGCGGTTAGGTTTCCTCGGGGAACCAGCTCTGTAACTGTCTTGGTCACTGTGGTCTCCGTCCTTTCGGGGAGATTGTTGAGGGAGCCTTCCAGGTCTCCTACCCTCTCTGAGAGCAGCCTTATCTCTGATTCAAGGACTCTGAGCTGGGATACAAGGATAAAGACGCCTAGGCTAGAGATTAGGGCTACAGCCAGGGCGGCTGAGGCAAGGACTATGGCTGTCCGCATATCCTAACGCTTAGGTTAGGGCTGGGATGTTTTAGGGTTTTAGATGAAGCGTTGGGGCTTCCTCTCCTCCCTCGCCCTGACCTTAAGGACGCCGTAGTGGATGGCGCAGCTTATGCAGAGGTTCTTGACCACCACGTTCTCGGCTATGTAGGCCCCCATCTGCTTCAGCTCCCTGGCCAAGTCCCCCCGGACCAGGGAGACCCTACGAGTAACCCTCTGTATCTTGCTTCTCGGGACGAAGGCCCCGCAATTGTCACACTGAACGACCGGCTCATGGCCCTTCGCTCCCTTGCTCCTCCCCCTGTTCTTCCTCTTGAACGGCAAGGCCCTATTATCACCAACCGGCTCAAAGCTCGTGTGCCGGGGTTATAACCTTTTCTCAAAACCCGTAGTTAAACAGCCTAAGAATATTAACGATGCAACCCCTATTTGTTTAAGATTCTTTGGCAAAATTATGGCAAGTTTTTATAGTGATTTTGGGCTGGGTTAGGGTGTCCGATGGCGGCGATGGAGGTGGAGCTGGTCTATGATGTGGCTAGGCTTGAGGAGAGGCTTATCTTTAAGGCTTT
>CAZHEC010000095.1:0-5014 GCA_964531465.1 uncultured Nitrososphaeria archaeon
GAAGTCGTCCACGCCTACGAGGAGGTCCAGGGCGCCCAGGGCGGCTATAATCTCGGTGTTGCTTGGAACCGTTGAGACAACCCTCTCCACGGCCCTTTCTATAACCACCTCCCTTCCAAGAGAGTCTACCAGAACCAGCGGATACCTCTGAGGCTCCGTGAACACCGTAGTTGTCAAGGTCTCCCTAGACGTGATAGTAGAGGTGACCGTGGCCTCTACCACCTCGGTTACGGTCTTCCCCATGATGGTCTCGGTCCTCACCACGGTGGTGGTCATGGTCTCAGTGAGGGTCTTGGGCGGCGCTGTAGCCAGATAGGCGTTGAGTCCAAGGCTTATCGCCAGGAGTATGGTGAGTGTTATGAGGCTTTTCCGGGGCATGATGGTTGGATGAACCATCCAACATAAAAGCGTTTCCCACACCTAAATTTATTTGCAAGCAAGAGAGCCTTAGGGTTGGTGGTTCAGCTTGGGAGGGGGGCCTAAGAAGCCTACTCTGAGCCAGCTTGAGAAGAGGCTTGCGAGGCAGAGGCAGCAGGAGAGGCAGGCTGGAAGGTCTGAGGCGTCGGAGAAAGGGTTCCTGGGAGTGATTCCTCCGAGCCTTGAGGAGGTGGAGGGATTTGTTAAGAGCCAACCCTATGTAACGCCCTCCGTCCTCTCAGAGAAGTTCGGGATAAGGCTCTCGGTGGCCAAGAACCTCCTACAGCAGCTGGCGGACCGGAGGGTTCTCAAGCTGGTTGCAGGAGACAACAGGATTAGAATCTACGCCCCTGTCGAGTTAGAGAAAATCGAGGAGAAGCGTCAGGAGGAGAAGCCCCGGAAGAGGAGGAGGAAGTAGGTGTTCATACCCTCTCCAACCTAACCCTGGAGCCAGGCCTAACCTTCTCCAGCCTCTCATACTCACCTCTAAACTCGCCAATCTTAACCATCTGGGCAGGCGGCTCATAGTCCCTGAAGGCTAAGGCCAGATAGCCGCCCATAGGCCAGTAAAGTATATCTCCCCTCCTAATCGACTTGACGGTCTTCTCAGCACCCCTCCTAACCTCGGTCTGTATGTAGATGGCATAGTCCCATCTCGCGGCGAAGCCTTCTATCGGGAGCCTCCTAGAGAACTCCTGAACCGTCAGAGGGGCGTGGATCCTAATCAGTTCTCCCTGGAACTCTCCGGCGCCCTCTACCAGAATCCTAATACTTATCCTCGGCTCGCTCAGTGCCATAAGTAATCATGGTGGGCTAATGGCTATAAACTATACCTAGGGTATCTTAGACCGTTATGGGGGCAGTAGTCCTGGGAAGCATACACATGGATATGATTGTCAGGTCTGAGAGGCTGCCTAAACCAGGCGAGACTATACTCGGATGGGACTTCAAGATGCTTCCAGGGGGGAAAGGAGCGAACCAGGCCGTTGCACTATCAAAGCTCAATGTGAGAACAGGTATGATATCTAGGGTTGGCGACGACTTTCTCGGCAAAAGCCTTCTAGAAAACCTGAAGAGAAACAGCGTGGATACCTCGCATGTCAAGAGGGACCCTGAAACCCATACAGGTCTAGCCCTGATAATAGTGGATAAACGTGGGAGAAACATGATAGCGGTTGCACGTGGAGCCGATGAGCATGTATCAATATATGATGTCGAGGATGCGGCGGATGCGATAGCCTCATCAGATTATCTCCTGGCACAGCTTGAGCTACCTGTGGAGACGGTGGTCCACGCAATAAGGTTAGCTCGTGAGAGGGGGACTAAGGTGATACTTAATGCGGCTCCTGCCCAGAGACTACCACGGGAAATCCTTCCTATGATAGACTACCTCATCGTTAATGAGGTTGAGGCTTCTCTTCTCTCACGTGTCAGGATCTCGGACCTTAGGTCTGCTGAGAGGGCTGGTAGAAGACTTGTAGGGATGGGTGTTGGAAACGTGGTGATAACCCTTGGAAGACTGGGGGCCATGCTCATCAAGGGAGATGGAGACGTCGTGAGGTCCAAGGGTGTTAAGGTGAGGGCCGTTGACACCACAGGGGCTGGAGACGCATTCTGCGGAGCATTCACCGCATTTCTCTCGGAGAATAGGCCCGTCGAGGAAGCACTACAGCTAGCTAACTACGCCGCAGCCCTATCCATAACTCGTGTCGGCGCCCAGGAGGCATTACCTACAAGAGATGAGGTCCTTAAGTTTGCTGAGGAACAAAAATTTGGAGGTAGATAATACGGTTTTCCTCTACTTCTCTCCCTTCTTCTCGAATGATTTGGCCGCCTCCTCCGCCTTCTTCATCCACTCTTCAGCTCTTTTGGCTACATAGTCCCTTAGACCGAATCCTATCGCTAAGCCCCCTCCTATCGCTACTGCTCCAGCGAGACCCCAAGCCATAGCTGTAACTATCGTGTTTAGAATGCTGACGTCTATCCTCATGGTTGAGAGACCCACGATTATGACTACTAGGTAGAGCATCCCCCTAACTACGGCAGACGCCAGGCCAGCATACTCTATCTTGGCCTCCCTGCCTACCGCCGTTATAGCATCTCCGACGAAGTCTGCGGCCATGAGACCGAATATGAGGATGAATATGCCTGCTATGAAGCTTGGAAGATACTCAACAACCCTTGCCATGAACTGGCTTAGTATCGATATCTCGAGTATGTTTGCAGCGGCTAGGACTGCCACCAAGTAGACGAATATCCTCACTATTACGTCGAAGAACCTCGGTATGCTGATTCCAGACTTCTCTATAGCCTTCCCTATAGAGGTTTTCCTAAGTGCATCGTCTACACCCACCTTATCAAGAATCTTCGCAATCACGGCACCTAGCAGTCTTCCCACGGCCCATCCAATAATCAAGACCACTATGGCGCCTACTATCTTCGGTATTGTTGCTACAAGCCATTCTACGATTCCCCTCAGAAATGCTACCTGATAGGTTATCATCACCTCTTGGCATTATTGTTATAGCTTATAAATGCTATGCTGTGGGAAGCCTTCCCTTACCCCTCGATACTAGGGACCCTGACTGTATGACGTAATACGGCTCCCCGTCGGAGTCGTATCTCCCCCTAACCCTGAATACGTCGGTTACTATCAGCTTAACCCTGAGTATCTCGCCTGTCTCCGTTATCCTATAGATGTTCCAGGGCTCCCTGCTCGAGACTATCTCGACTGGATACTTGTCGAGGCTCTTAAGCTCTGTAGGCGTCGGCGGGTTCATGGGTCTACCCTTCTTAGGAGAACTAACTACAAAGACTCTATGTAGTTTAAGCCTACGGCCAGGCGTGTTAGGGAATTCCAAGACCTTAAGGAGTATTATCCTGCCCCTAAGCCTAACATATACATTCTCATCTAGAAGCTCATACTCGTTCCACTTCTCCTCAACTGGCTCGAACTCCAGCTCTCTCGCAAACCTCTCCCTACTCAACCCCAAAACATCAGACAGTAGGTTGAATTAAGATTTATGCTGGCCCCACACCCTCCTTACCTGGATAGATGGTGGAGCCGATTCATGCCCACTCATTCTTCACACTCGGGCTGAGCGGGGTCTTCCATCAGGTATTAGTATACGACTACCTGGATAGAGAGCGATACTATTATGGTTTGTTGGAAGATGAGGAGAAGTATAGGGAGGAATTGGAGCGGCTTCTCACGTCGATGAATGGTCTCCTGAAGGAGGAGAAGATAGAGGTGAATGGCAGAGTTGTGGAGGCCGAGGCCTTAACAGTTAACCTTGATTTCAGGGGCGCACCCGAGCTCCCCACATTAACATTCTACATAGAGTTTCAGGCACATCTAAGCAGAGGCGAGAACGAGTATCTCTGCACCTACGAGCCGGGCAGGGCCGAGTATGACTACGAGATATACTGGTTCCTCCCACGCGGCTCCAGGATTCTTGAGGTTAATATGTCGGGTGAGTTCGAAGTCTTGGGTGGGCGTATTCTTGTTTCATGGGTTAGGAGGGGTGAGGAGTATGGTGGGATGGAGAGGATAAGGTTTCTTCTCCCTTGATGGGTTATTCTTCAAGGGTCTCGGAGCTAATTCTTGACCTAACCCTCTCCCTAATCTCTTGGAGAATCCCCTTGCTCAGGGGGTAGGTCGGCTTCTCGGGTAGCACGCCCTCGGGACGCAGCATCAATATAGCTATCAGGACTCCTCCTAAGAGGAGGTAGTCGAGCCATACCACGTCAAAGGGTATGAAGGGTGACAGAACATCCTTGTAGAATATGATTACCTGCCTGACCACCACGAATATCAAGACTCCTATCGCTGTCCCGAGGTTGTTCGCCATCCCGCCCATCAAGACCATCACCCAGGGCCAGAATGTCCAGACAACCCTGTCATAGGATATTGCTATCACTCCGCCCGTGTAGAATGCATGGAGGGCTCCTCCAACCGCACCTAGAATGGAGGATAGGACTAGCACCTTCATCTTTATCCTGACCACGTCCTTTCCCAGGGTCTCGGCGGCCAGCTCGCTGTCCCTCACAGCCCTAAGACTCCTCCCCAAAGGAGACCTGATAAGCCTTTGGAGATATAGGAGTATTATAATGGCGAAGGCCATTATTATCAGGCTCATTAAGGTAAATCGTAGGATGCCTTGCTCAACAGAGGCTAGAGGGTCTGGGACTTGGACGCCTAATGTTCCGCCCACAAGCTCCTTATAGTTATATCCGATTACTTTTCCGACCTCGGCCATCGCCAGCAGGCTCATAGCTAGATACTCCTCCCTAAGCCTTATCGCAGGATAAGCTGCTATGAATCCCAGTCCTGCGCCCACCAAGGCTGCTACAAGTATCGTGATAGCGAATATCATGGCCGAGTATCCGAGGTTCTGGGATAGGAATACGTTCACCTCCCTGACTATCTCGGCGTTGTAGGCTATGTAGTCTTTCCCCCCGCCTATGCCTGTTAGCTGGACTATTATCCTGCCTGGAAGGTATCCGGCCACATATGCTCCCCCCATGACCGTCAATGCCTTCCCGAAGTTGGGTATACCTGTGAAGCCGAACTCCAGGTTCAGACTCAGGGAGACTA
>CAZHEC010000096.1:0-5014 GCA_964531465.1 uncultured Nitrososphaeria archaeon
GGGCGTGAACGTCGAGGGATACGTAATGCCAATGTTCCATAGCCAGATAGCAATAGCTTATAACCCGCAATACGTCAAGGACCCGCCGAAGAGCTTCGAGGAGCTGGTCGAATGGGTTAAGCAGAACCCAGGCAAGTTCGGATACAATGGAATTAAGGGCGGTATGTCCGGCGTAGGGTTCACGGTCGCCTGGGTCTACTGGAAGACAGGAGAATACGAGAAGTTTACTAGGGGGCCATACGACCCGGCCTTAAAGGATAAGATAGTAGCGGCCCTAGAAGAGCTTAAGGAGTTTAACAAATACGTAACCATAACGTCCGGAAACGTGGGAACGCTTGACATGCTTAATCGAGGAGAGATATGGATGGGGCCGGTGTGGGTAGACATGTTCTACACCTTCATGCTAGAGGGTAAGATGGACCCCAACATTAGGCTAACCCTCATATCTCCAGGCCTACCCGGACAGCCGATGTATTATGTCATTCCAAAGAAGGCCTGCAACCCGGAGTGGGCCAAGAAACTTGTAGAGTTCATGACGAGCCCTGAGATACAGGCCAAGGTGATAGTGGAGAGATATAACTGGTATCCGGGAATAGACGCCAAATACGTTATGGACCACGTTAGCCCCGAGGCTAAGAATAGGCTCTTCAAGGACATAGGGCCTGAAGACCTGTCCAAGTATGGCAAGATGTTCCCCATAGCCGAATACTTCGGCGACATACTAAAGCTTTACGAACAAGTAGTTATAGGCGGCTAAACGGGGGAGACATGAATCAGAAAATAACCCCCCTTTTTTTAATTCTCCCGGCCCTCCTCTTCCTCCTCTCCCTCTACCTATACCCATTCATACTCTCGATAATAACAAGCTTCATTGATGACTCGGGCTCCATAACCTTCTATTACTATAATGAAGCCTTCACAGCCTATGGGCAAGACATATTCTTTACCCTCTGGCTCTGCATACTGGCCACATTCGTGCCAGCGGTCATAGCTATAGGTATAGCGGCTTATCTCAGGCTTAGCACGATATCTATCGTTAGGAGGATTATCTCGATTCTCTACAGGTTCCCACTCTTCATACCCATGGTCGTAGTAGCCCAGATGATGAGAACTTTCCTCGCCCCCCATGGACTTCTAAACGTTTACTTGGCTCAGTTAGGATTCATAGACCTGGAGCAGCCTCCATGGTTCTTTGACTGGAAAGGCATGCTCATAGGATTTACGTGGAAGCAGGTCCCATTCATGGCCTTGATAATTTTAGGAGGATTCTCGATGATTGATGAGTCTATGATTGAGGCTGCGAGGAGTGTGGGTGCAGGGTATGGAAGAATTCTGACCAGCATCCTCATCCCCATGGCGAGGACGAGTATAGCCATAGCGATGATACTTATCTTCGCCTCAAACGTTAGCACATTCACTTTACCATACATGCTCATAGGAGGCTCAACACCTACGACGATAACCGTGGATATAGCCCATAGGGTCGTCTATTTCGGTGACTGGGGCACGGCAAATGCCCTTGGAACTGTGTCATACATAATGGTGGGGGCCTTCTCGGTATACTATCTACGTGAGATGGTTAGGAGGGGGCTCTATGAACGCTAAGGCAATAATACTGAAGTCAATACAGCTAGTCGTAATAGTAGTCCTGTTTTTCTGGATATTTGCACCATTCTCAAGCGTCGTCATATGGTCCATAGCCATAAAGTGGTATTGGCCCCACATCTTCCCCCAGGAAATCGGTCTTGATTACTGGCTGGAGGCCCTGGGGATTAAGAAAGGATTGGCGATTACGGGTGCGGTGAGTATTATCGACGCCCTGATGACCAGTGTTATGATCGCTTTGGTCGTGGTGGCAATCGCCACACTCATATCGCTTCCAGCCAGCTACGCATTAGCCAGATACAACATACCCTTTAAGCCCATACTCTTCTTCCTCTTCCTTATGCCCCAGGCCTTTCCCCAGCAACCAGTCTTCGTAAACCTTATGAGAATATTCTACGCATTCGACTTAGTTGGAACGATACCTGGGGTAATCTTGGCGCATCTTATGCCGAGCCTAGTATTCTCCGTCTGGATAAACACGGCCACCTTCAAGTCCATTCCACCCGAGATGGAGGAGGCCGCCAGAGTTACTGGGGCAAGCCCCCTAACCACATTCTTCAGGATTACCTTGCCTCTTGCAACCCCGGGTCTTCTCGCAAGCAGCGTCTTCGTATTCCTATACTCTCTCGACGAGTTTACGGGAACCTTCTTCATCGGACTACCATTCGTGATAACTCTCCCAATGCTCCTTTACAGTAGTAGTGGATACAACATGCAGTTTGCGTCTGCGACCGCTATAGTGCTTCTCATACCCAGTATATTGTTCATGTTGGTTATCGAGAGGTTTCTGAAGCCTGAGTATCTCGGCGGGATGGGTTAGCTCCCCTAATCTCCTCCAATATTTTCTTCGCCACGTCCACTCTTATCTGCTTTCTCCTCACCATCTCCTCAGACACTAGGTCTATCTCCTCACCCCTAGCACCTGCCATTACGGCGATATTCCTGGCATGGAGGGCCATGTGTCCTGCCTGGATACCCTCCGCTGCCAAGGCTCTCAGGGCTGCTAGATTCTGGATTAGGCCTACTGCACCGACCACTTCGGCCAGCTCTCTCGAGGACTTCACTCCTAGTATCTTGAGGCTTATCCTCGCTGTGGGGTGGGTCTTGGTCGCCCCGCCTATAACTCCTACCTGCATGGGCATCTCGAGGGTTCCCACCAGCCAGCCCTCCTTGTCCAGCTCCCATGTGCTTAGGGGTCTATACCTGCCTGAGCGGGAGGCGTATGCGTGGGCCCCTGCCTCGACTGCTCTCCAATCGTTTCCCGTGGCTATCAGGACTGCGTCCACACCGTTCATTATCCCCTTGTTGTGTGTGGCGGCCCTGTATGGGTCTGCTTCTGCGAATGCCCATGCCTCCACTATTCCCTCGGCTACATCCCTCCCACCCACAGCATCCGGCGGAATCCTCACCTTGGCCCTGACTATTCTCCTGTCTGCAAGGTTCGAGAGGATTCTCAGCCTGAATCTCCCACCCGTTATCGATGCAAGTCTCGGAGCCACAGCCTCAGCCATACTATTAACAGCGTTAGCGCCCATCGCATCCCTAACATCGACTATTAGGTGGACGACGAGCATGGGGCCTATGGGGGACTCAATAATCCTGACCTCCAGGTCTTTGGCGCCTCCACCCAAGCCAACAAGGGTTGGATGGTCCCTGTTAGCCAGCTCAAGTATCTCATTCTTTCTCTGGAGTATCTCGAATATTGCTCCATGTAAATCACTTATATCCAAAAGCTGTATCTGTCCTATCATTAGTGGATTGCTGCTCCATGTCTTTACTCCTCCACCTTCCCTGGCCATCTTCGCTGCATTTGATGCTGCTGCTACCACTGAGGGCTCCTCTATGGCCATAGGTATCAGGTAGTCTCTCCCGTTTATCAGAAAGTTTACGGCTATGCCGAGAGGTAGGGTGTATCCGCCGACCACGTTCTCTATCATTCGGTTTGCGATCTCCAGGTCTAAAGCCCCAGTCCTTCTTAGAAGATCTCTCTCCTCTTCGCTCAATCCGGCGAAGTCCGAGACTATCCTAAGCCTCTCCTCGGGTGAAAGCTTATAGAATCCAGATATTCTCGATGACTTGTCCGTCATAACGCCAACATCTCCACGGAACAAGCGGATGTATATCACCTTTTTGCCTACATGATCACGTCAAAATAACCAACATATCCTTAAAGCGAGATGATAGAGATATATTCATGTGAAGGAAAGTGGGTGCGTAAAAGTTGAGAGGAGAGCTATGGAGCCGGGAAAACTAGCACTCAAGTATCATCCATTCTATAAAGGAAAAATCCAAGTAACCCTAAAATGCTCTGTTAGAAGCTACGATGACTTCGCAATATGGTATACTCCCGGTGTCGCCGAACCCTCAAGGGAGATTAGCAGGAACCCTGACCTGGTCTTCGAGTATACTAACCGGGGGAATACCGTGGCTATAATTAGTGATGGGACAAGGGTTCTCGGTTTGGGTAGTATTGGACCCGAGGCAGGGCTGCCCGTAATGGAGGGAAAATCACTATTATTCAAGTATCTTGGAGGCGTTGACGCTTATCCTCTAGTTATCAACATACATGACCCGGATAAGATAATCGAGTTTGTCAAAGCTTTGGAGCCAAGCGTTGGCGGAATAAATCTGGAAGACATTGAGACCCCTAAGTGCTTCTACATACTTGAGAGGCTACGTGAGGAGATGAGCATCCCTGTGTGGCACGATGACCAGCAGGGAACCGCCACAGCCGTTCTAGCAGGTCTGATAAACGCCCTAAAGCTTGTTGGAAAAGATTTCCACGAGATAGTGGTCGCCCTCATAGGTGCAGGCGCAGCTAACATAGCAATAGCCAGGATTCTCATCAAGGCTGGGGTGGACCCGGGAAAGATGCGGGTTGTAGACAGTAAGGGATTGCTTCATGCTGGTCGAGGCGACCTGGATAGGATTAAGGAGAGTAATCCATGGAAGTATGAACTCGCCTTGAAAACCAATAAGGAGGGGGTTCAGGGAGGCATAGCGGAGGCATTGAAAGACGCAGATGTTGTCATAGGCATGTCGAAGCCGGGGCCTGATGTGATTAAGAAGGAGTGGGTGACAGAGATGGCCGACGACGCCATAGTTTTCGCCTGCGCAAACCCGGTCCCCGAGATATGGCCCTGGGAGGCCAAGGAGGCTGGAGCCAGAATAGTTGCGACCGGCAGAAGCGACTTCCCCAACCAGGTGAATAACTGCCTCGGCTTCCCAGGAATCTTTAGGGGCGCTTTGGAGGTCAGGGCAAAGACCATAACCGATGAGATGTGCATCGAGGCTGCTAAGGAGATTGCGAGGGTTGCCGAGGAGAAGGGGCTGAAGGAGGACCACATCCTCCCGACAGTGGAGGAGTGGGAGGTCTTCCCACGTGAGGCAGTAGTAGTAGGAATGAAGG
>CAZHEC010000097.1:0-4939 GCA_964531465.1 uncultured Nitrososphaeria archaeon
AGAGATCCTCGGCGTCGAGCTACTCAAGGTGGGGATTGATGAGGGGAGGGTTAGATGGGCTATGGAGCGGGTTGGAGGACTCCTCCCCAGCAGGACGCCGATGGACCTCTCATTGGCCACAATCTTCTACCTCTCGGCCCTCGAGGCCCAGAGACCTAGCCTAGTGGTTGGGCAGGGAGCCGACGAGCTCTTCGGGGGCTACATGAAGTATGTGAGGGTCCTCCAGGAGGCTGGGCCGGCCGGGGCAGGCCGCATGATGACGGCGGATCTGGAGAACCTTTACCTCGGGCTGGAGAGGGATGAGCTAGCCGCCTCCCTCGCCCATGCAGTCCTCATAACACCCTACCTCCATAGGAGGGTCTACGAGCTCGGGGTCCTGCTACCGGTAGGCCTGAAGCTTGCGAGGAGGGGTGGGGAGGTCGTCAGGAAGTATGTGCTGAGGCTTGCAGCGGAGAGGCTCGGGCTGCCCAGGGAGCTTGCCTGGAGGTCGAAGAAGGCGGCCCAATACGGGTCGAGGGTGGAGAGGGTCGTGGAACGCATCCTACGGAAGACGGGTCATCCTTTTAGCATGCCCTACCGAGACTCTATGGCGTGGAGAAGCCGGTAATCAGGCTCCATAGACTCGCCGCGGTACTGAAGAGGCTGAGGAGGACCGGGTGGGTTGATAGGGGTGTGAGGGACCCCGAGACAGTGGCCAGCCATAGCTACGCGGTGGCCCTCCTCTCAATCCTCCTAGCAGAGGCCAGGGGACTCGACGTAGCCGAGGCGGCCAGGATGGCCCTCCTCCACGACCTACCGGAGGCGGTTGTAGGAGACCTTACGCCCGAGATGAAGGCCGGGGACCCTGGGTGGGAGATGAGGGAGGAGGAGGTGGTGGAGGAGTTGTTGGAGGCCCTTCCAGGCAAGGTGGCGGAGAGGTGGAGGGCTGCTTGGAGGAGGCTGAAGGGCGGCAGGACCCCTGAGGCCAGGCTGGTAAAGTCGGTGGATAAGCTCGAGATGGGTCTCCAGGCAGCCCTCTACAGGGAGGAGGCCGAGGTAGGGGACATCTACGAGTCAGCCCTCAGGGAGGTTGGAGACGAGGAGCTAAGGGCCATACTCGAGAAGGCATGGCGGATGAGGCTTAATACTCCTGGGGGGCCGGAGGATAGGGGGTAGAAGGCTTGTCCCTAGAGCCGCCTGAAGCCCTCGCAAAGTACCCATTCCTACCCGAGGCTAGGGAGTACCTCTCGGCCTACGGCTTCACCCTAGACCAGCTAACAGACCCAGCCTATAGACCCATACTCGAGAGGGCTGTCGCACGGGTGGTTAGGGCGATTGAGGGAGGTGAGGCGGCAGAGCCATGGGAGGTGGAGGACAGGGTGGCTGAGCTGGCATCATTCCCCCTCGCAGTAATCCTCGTGGCCTCGGCTGGGGACAGGTTCCTGGCACGGAGGTTCGCCCTAGCCGAGGCAGTTGTGGCCCAGAGGCTTCTACAAGCCGAGGACGACGACTTCGTCCTGGATGTTGCGAGAAGGGTCTTCGGGATAGATGTGAGGAGGGAGGAGAGGGTGGTGGGCGGGGTCCAGTACAGGTTCTCGATGGGGCTAGCCGACTACCTTAGGTCGGCCTCCAAGTTCAACGACCCCTCGTGGAAGCTGGTGAACAGGGTTGTGGATGCCGGGAGGGTCATGCTGGAGGCCAGGGAGCTGGTGAGGCTCCTGAGGGATAGGGTCGAGGAGAGGGTTATGAGGCTTGTTGAGGAGGCAGGCAGGGAGAGGCTCAAGCTCCCCCAACAGCTCCTCCAGGAGGTCGAGAGGATAAAAGCCATGATACCGAGGAGAAGCGTGGAGGAGGCCTCGATAAAGGCTACCGCCAAGCCCGAGGCATGGCCCCCATGCATGAAGGAGATATACAGGAGGCTTACATCAGGCGAGAGCGTAAGCCACTTCGCGAACTTCGCCATAGCCTCTTTCCTCCTAAACGCAGGCGTGAAGCCTGAGGAGGTGGTCTCGATCTACTCCCAGAGAAGCGACTTCAACGAGAGGATAGCACGCTACCAAGTGGAGCATATAGCGGGCATGAGGGGGAGCAGGACGAGATACACGCCGCCGAGCTGCGAGAAGATGCGGACCAACGGCCTCTGCATAGAGGATGGAAGGCTATGCGGCCCGGTCAAGAACCCGCTCCAATACTATAGGAGGAGGCTGAGAGGGCTTGGGAGACGGGCTGGCAGTGAGGGTCAGGGCGGGGAGGGCCGTGATTAAGGTTAGGGTAGGCGGGGAGAAGGGAGCGGTCCAACTGGCCTCCTACCTGGCCGAGGAGCTCGCCCCACGTGGAATCATGCCCATCATCAAGGGCGGCACGGTAATCCTGGACGACTCGTCATCAGGCTCCAGCCTCAGCCCCGAGGAGTGCGCAGACATGGTTAGGAGGGCGGCTGAGAAGGCCGGGATGAGATACAGGGCCATCCTCATCAGGGATGATGAGGTGGTGATTGTTGGGGGAGAGCTGGGACCCGTCGCAGAGGAGGGAAGACCCAGGCTATTCATCTGCCCCCACTGCAGCTTCATAACCCCCTACGAGGAGGAGTATTGGGTCCACCTCAAGATTCATTATGCGGGATTTTAGGGAGGAAAATTATCCATAATATTTCAGAAGCTTCTCCACGGTCTCCCTCATAAGCTCCCTCAGCTCACCCGCCTTCATGCCGAGCTGGCCGGCAACATTGCCCCACGGCCTACCCTGGAGGACCTTCATTATCAAGAGCTTCTCGGCCTCCTCCCCAATCCCAGCCCTCTCGCCAGCCGAGGTTAGGAAGTGGGCCTTAGCCAGAGCCTTGATTGCGTCGGATGCACCCTCATAGGTTACGGCATACTCCATGTAGGATTGGAGCCTGAGACGCTGGGAGCCCTTGAACTCTGCCTTAGCCCTGTATTCGCCTATAGTCTTTGAGAGGAGGAGCCAGGATATGTCCCTCTCCATGTTGAAGTATGGGTCTGGGAGGCACTCTAGGAACCTGACCCTGAACTCGCGTGAGACCTCGGAGAGAACCCTCTCCGCCTCCCTACTAAGGGGCTTGACCACTATTACGCTGAACTCGCCTGAGACAGGGTTCCTAACAGGCCCTACATGGATGGGCGCAAACCCGTTCCTGAACCAGAACCTAAGCAGCTCAGGGCTCGCCCCGAAGCCCGAGCCGACCCACTCAACCCCCTGCTCTGAGAGCTCCTCCACGACCTCGCCGAGAATCCTGGAGCCAAGCCCCCGGCCCCAGAGCTCCGGATGGACCGCTATCCTAACTATCCTCGCACCCCTGAGAATGCCGAAGCTCTTGAGGTGTGGGTAGTAGCGTGCCACTACGGATGGTATCATGTGGCCCCTGGGCTGGACCCTGCCCATCTCCGAGACAACCTCACGTGGAAGCCCGCCCTCATAACAGAACTGGACGGCTGCAACGACCTTCCCACCCGGGCTGACCAGGGCCCTGGCCCTGTGGTGTGGCGCGTCGCCTAGGAGTGCTAAGTCGTCAGGCCTATTCCTATAATGTGTCAGGACGTATATCCCGACGAACTGGCGGAGAAGCATCTCGGAGGAGTCGAACCACTCGTCTAGGTCGGCCTTGACGTATCTAGCCTCCCTCAGGGCCCCCTCTACCTCCTCCTGGGCCAGGTGGGCTGGCTCGGCGTCGAGTAGGAGGGCCTCATAAAGCCATCTCTCCACAGGGTCTCCGGGCGCATACCTAACCGGCTCGGTCATCTCCAGCTCTGTGAGGCCGCCCCTCCACTCCCTCCTAATCCTCCCGAGAAACCTGACATTAAATCCCCGGCCAGCACCCTCGTAGCCATGGATGGTGGCGGAGTAGACCGTCTTCCTAAACCTCCTCCTGATGGCGAAGAGGACTGGGACAGGGACGCCGGAGGCCTCGTCCACAACCGCCACCTCGCCCTCAAGCCTCGTAACAGCATATGGGCTCCTGTAGTAGACGTGGGCCCCCCTGACCCTGAGGCCTGTTATCAAGCCGTCCCTCTCCTCCAGCTCCGGCTCGTAGCCCAGCCTCCTAACTCCTTGGGAGACGAACTCGAAGAGGGTCTGGACGTTGAGGGGCTCGGGGGCCGTTATCACGACCTCCCTAACCCTCCTCTTCCTGGGCCTGAGGGTGATTAGGCCTGCTATCCCGAGGCCGAGGGCAGCCGACTTCCCCCTCCCACGGTTAGCCGTGATTATCAGGCTCCTCCTACCCCTCTCGGCGAAGCCCTCCAAGGCCCTCAGAACCCGTGCCTCATCAAGTGTCAGGCACATCCCGTAAAGCTCTGGCGGAAAGATCTCTCCAGGTTCTCCTGGGCCGCTGGGTGGGGGAGGATTAGGCGGCTCCGGCCCGAGGATGCTTCTCTCGTCGTCGAGGTAGAGGGTTCCAGGCCTGCCAACGGTCCTGGAGAGGAGCCTCCTCTCGAACCTCTTGGCGACATCCCTCACCGTGTATGGGTAGACGGCCAGGTCTCTGTGGAAGTCCGTGGTCCAAGAGTCAACCTCGCCTATGCCTGGGCCTACTAGTATCACAGGCCCCCCACCCCTAACAAGCTCCACTAGAACTCCTAGGTCATTCGGCTTGAGCTGGAGGGTTATGTCGGCCACCAGGCCATCCCAGGTTGTCCCCAGAACCCTGCCCGTCTCCTGGTATGGAAGCTCGCTCAGCTCGAGGGAGCCAGGCGCTCCGAGAGCCTCCCTAATCTTCTGGACCAGGGGGTCTCCGGGCTGACGGTATGCTACCAGTATCCTGGCCCCAGGCTTCGTCTCCCCCAGCCTCTCGGCAATCCATCCAAGCACCCCAATCCTTCCAGGGGTTAGGTAGATGAGCCTCCTATGCCTCGATGAGGCCATGGTCTCCACGAGTTCGCCTATCTTCCTCCTCAGGTCCTCCACGCATGCGGGTTGATGCTCCTATGCTAATAACCCTAAGGTA
>CAZHEC010000098.1:0-4910 GCA_964531465.1 uncultured Nitrososphaeria archaeon
TCGGGAAACCCCTATTACCCGTGAATCATGGGGTCGCTCACATAGAGATTGGTAGACTCGTGCTTGGATGCAGGGACCCAGTAGTCCTGTATGTGGCTGGTGGAAACACCCTCATAGCCGCCTACAGGGATGGACGATACAGGATATTCGGGGAGACCCTGGATATAGCTGCTGGTAACTGCCTCGACGTTTTCGGTATTAGGGCTGGTATAGGCCCTATGCCCGCTCCCGAGGAGAAGGCACGTGAGGGGAGGGAGTTCCACCCGCTTCCATACAAGGTTAAGGGTATGGACGCCTCCTTCTCAGGTCTCCTAACAGCTGCCCTCAACCTGCTGGCCGAGGGTGTTAGACTGGAGGATGTCTGCCTAAGCTTGACCGAGACGGTCTATAGTATGCTTACGGAGACCCTTGAGCGGGCTCTCGCCTTTACCGAGAAGAGCGAGGTTATGCTGGTTGGAGGGCTGGCTAGGAGCAGGAGGCTTAGGGAGATGGTCGAGGCCATGGCGGAGCTACATGGGGCCACGGTCCACGTTGTCCCCACAGAATACGCTGGAGACAATGGGGCCATGATTGCCTGGACAGGCGTGCTTCAGCTTCTCTCCGGCCAAGATATCCCTGTTGAGGAGAGTAGGATTAGGCCGAGATATAGGATAGATGAGGCTCCAGCCCCTTGGAGGGAGAAGGGTCTATAAACCCGCCTCACCCCCAATCACCAGGGCCTCGGGTATCATCCTCCCCTCCCTGAACCTCGAGGGAAGGAAGGGCCGCATAAGCTCGTGGACCTCTCCGTAGAGTATGTTCCTTGAGAGCAGCTCGCCCACCAGCGGAGCCATCATGAACCCGTGTCCACTATACCCGCATGCCACGTAGAGACCCTCAGGCCACTCATCATCCCTACCCATTATATGGCTACTATCTATGCTCATCGTATAGTATCCACTCCACGTCCTCACAACCCGCATGTCCCTTAGGGTGGGTATCCTGCGGATTAATGCCCTGGCCCAAGCCGAGACAGCTCCAAGGGTTGTTCCGAGACCTATCTTCCCATGCCTTACCGGGTAATCTATTCCGCCGATTATCTCGCCTCTAAGGGTCTGAGTGAAGTATGCATTTGTCTCCCAGTCTATTATCAAGGGTTCTATGAAATATTGCGTTGGCTCTGTCACCGCCGCCTCCCTTCTCACGGGCTTTACTGGCAGGTTTATACCTAGGGGTTCCAGGAGGCTGTTGGTCTCCTCCGCAGCTGCAACAACCACGGCATCCGCATCTAGGCCGCCTCTACTGGTCTCGACGCCGATAACCCTTTCTTCATCGGTTATTATCGAGAAGACCTCGGTTCCCTCATGGATGCTTACCCCTAGATCGAGGGCTGACTTATAGTAGCCATATATTATGAAGTCGTGGTGGAATTTTCCATCCTGCGGCCCCAGGAATCCCTCTAATACATCATCTATCCTTAAGTATGGAAACATGTCCCTTAGTTCTTCTGGTGAGAGGAATCTCCCGCCGACTCCATGCTTTCTCCACATATTGTTTGCGTTCCTGAATCTTTTTACATCATCCTCCTTCTCTAGGAGCCATAGGTATCCTCCACGCTCTATCACAGGATTCCATCCTAGCTCTCTCCCAAGGTTTAGGAGTCTCTTACGGGACTCTACCGCGAATCTTACATTCTCCTCCGCCCAGAAGTGGACCCTGAACCCACCTCCAGCCCTCGTGCTAGCACCGTATCCTATCATCCCTCTCTCTAACAGGACTACCTCGGCTCCCTCGCGTGCCAGGTGATAGGCTACAGAGAGTCCTGAAACCCCTCCACCCACCACTGCGACCTTCATCCGTCAGCCACCTCCGCCAAGGCTCCTAAGGGTATGGATGATATGGGGGGTCTCGACCTAATCGTCCCCACGTCCCGGGGCTCCCTCCCAGTAATCATGCAGATGTAGCTGCATGCATTCCCCATGCACAGCCTTCCCTGGCAGTATCCTGTCCCGAGGCCCGTGCACCTCTTAACCTTCTCAAGGCTATGGAACCCCATCTCCGCCGACTCCTTGAGATCCCGCGTGGTTACGTCTTCGCAGATGCATGTGAATGCTCTATTGCTTGGACGGGGGTTTAGTATAAATTCCGTGGATACCCTGCTCCTCCAGGCCTCCCCATGATAGGTCTTCAGAACCTTCAGTTTCCATGCCGCATGTCTTGGTAACTCATCTAGATACTCCTTGACCGCCTCCTCCCTCTCCTCCAAGGCTTCCCGGGAGCCTAGCCTCACCGAGGCTGTTAGACCCGCTATCCTGCCCTCCATTAGGTGTATAACCCCATAGGGTGAGCCGGTTACCCCTCCCGCAACTATGACATCATCCCCAGCCTCCATGAACTCGTTATGGATTGGGATAAACCCGCCTACATCCCCGGAGTATTGTATCTCCGCGCCGAGCTGCTGGGCAAGCCTTGGGTCTGGCTGAAAACCGAGGGAGAGCACGAGGAAGTCGGCCCTCACCCTCTCTCCATCAATCTCCACATCCTCGATCCTGCCATTCCCGAATGCCTCAACATAGCTGGGTTTTGGAAACGAATTGACCGCAACCCCTCTCTTATCGAGGATGTTTAGGAGGGTGGGTGTTAGATGGCCGTTGCCTATGATGACGCCTCTTTCTCCTGGGAGGACTCCATATTTCTCGATCATCTTAATAATGGTCGTGGATGAGAATATGCCTGGTAGGTCGTTTCCTGGGAACAGGGCTGGAGGCTCACATACACCCGTGGCTATGACCGTCTCCCTCGTGTATATCTTGTAGAGTATGCCGCCCCTCACCCCCTCCTGCCTGTATGCTATTGGGTGATCCTCGAAGAAGCCCGCCATCCTCGTCTTCTCCAGAGTCTTTACTCCGAGACGTCTAGCCATCTTCACCAGCTTCTTAATCAGATTGGAGCCTGTCTCTCCTACTCCAGGTGGATTCTCCTGGTCGAGGCCCATCACCCCCCCTAGGCCTTCAGCCTCCACAAGCAGTGCCTTGAAACCCCTCCTAGCAACCTCTAGGGCGGCGGTTAATCCAGCGGCACCACCACCTACAACCAGCACATCCGCATGGAGTTCCTCGACATGGTATCTACTTCTCGGCGTAGCCTTGGGGGTGGGCGGATTATTCAGGATATGCTTAACCAGCCTCGAGGCGATGGGCCATGCAATCTTGCTTCTGACCAGCGGCTTATGTATCGTGTATGCGTCCACGAGTTCTCCGAATAGTTTCCCCACGGTCTTCGGCTTCCTAGGAGACCATCCAGCCGCTTCATCAGCATCAACCTCCACAGGATTAAGAAATGATATGTCTCCAATCTGGATGCTCATGGTTTTGTCAAGCGGGCTGAGACTATACATTCCCCTAGGCCTGGACTTCTTCAAGCTCCAGGAAATCTGTTTGATTCCATGTTGAAGTAGGTAGGCGGCTAGGGGGAGGCCCTTAGGGTGAGGTTCCTCATCCTTTGCCGGGCCGGCTCCTTCTTCACTCAACCCAGGAAATACTTCTTAAGGTATCCATTTAAGGTGTTGCCCAAAGATATTCTGGAGGGATGACGGCGGGGGGCAGGGAGGTCATAAGGGTGGGAGCCGAGGCAGTGATCTCCAGGCTTACATGGAACGGGTTCAAGCTAATCTCTAAGCATCGTGTCCCGAAGCCATACCGCATGCCCGAGCTTGACAGATGGGTAAGGGATAGGAGGACTCTACATGAAGCAAAGGTTCTACATGAAGCCAAGAAGAGGGGCGTGAGATGCCCTGCCATAATCCTGATTGATAGAGGCAGATCGGAGATATACATGACAGAGATAGAGGGAAAGGAGTTGAAGAAGTGTTTAGGCGAGCTTCCAGCGAATAGTATCAGGGATATTGCGTCCCAGCTTGGTGAAATGATTGCGAGGATGCATAAGTCGGGGATAGCTCACGGAGACCTAACAACATCAAACATAATCCTAGACAGGGAGGGCAGGCTTTACCTCGTTGACTTCGGCTTAAGCTCATTTACCGACGAGGTGGAGGATATAGCGGTGGATATACATCTGCTTGACAGGAGTCTCGAGAGCATGCATACAGGCCTGAGGGAGGAGTTTATGCGGTATTTCCTCAAGAGTTACTCGGAGGTTGCTGGAAGGGAGTTTACCATGAATGTTATGAGGAAGGTTAAGGAGATTAGGATGAGGGGTAGATACGTGGAGGAGAGGCGGCGTGAGGTTCGTGATAGTTACGACCAATAAGGGTAAGGCGGAGGAGTTCTCCAGCATCTTCTCCAAGTATGGTCTTAGGTTTAGGGTCGAGCATATGCGTACTCCCGAGATACAGTCCGAGAACCTAGAGGAGATAGCAGGCCACAGCGTCATGTATGCTTACAAGACCCTGAGGGAGCCCGTGATGGTTGAGGACGCAGGCCTCTTCATAGACGCCTTAAACGGGTTCCCAGGACCCTACTCCTCCTATGTTTATAGGACCTTGGGGGTCTCGGGTATCCTGAGACTCATGGACGGGGGGGTGGATAGGGAAGCGGATTTCATCTCTGTTGTGGCATTTTACTCGCCCTTCACGGGTTTAAGGATTTTCGGCGGGAAGACTGAGGGACTCATAGCCGAGGAGCCTAAGGGTGTAAGCGGCTTCGGGTTCGACCCAATCTTTATCCCGAGGGAGGGCGATGGGAGAACATATGCGGAGATGAGTGTTGAGGAGAAGAGCAGGGTATCCCACAGGGGGAAGGCGGCCAGGAAATTCGCCGAATGGGTTAAGACGCTTAGGGATGAGGAGCTGCCACCACCTTACCGCTAAATCTTGCCCGTCCTCTTCTCTAGGAGGAGGTTGGGCGTCCCCCTAATCCACTTAAGGTCATTTATGTAGAAGGCCCGTATATCGTCTAGGTTGAAGAGGGCTA
>CAZHEC010000099.1:0-4872 GCA_964531465.1 uncultured Nitrososphaeria archaeon
CGTTTCAGAGGGAATTAAATAAATATTAAACCAAAATGTCCTGTCAGTAAGTCTATAGAAAACCCACGCAATCCAATAATCATATCCATTCTTCTTTAACTCTTCTTTTATTTTATAGAAATCTTTCCTTTTTGGAGGCATATCTCCAAATCCAGGAATCATATATTTTCTTGTCTTTACAGAGAGGGCAGTAGGTTTCTTAAAGATTTTTCCATCTGGAAATGGGATGATAATATCATAAGGGAGGCTGGCAGCACCAACTCTAAATGCATAGATATTCTCCCACATCAGAATAGAAGTTATCAATACTTCACCCAATTCACCAGTTATTCCTCGCCAAATCTTCTTTTTATTTGGGTCAATTTTATTCATACATTCTTCTTTCATCCAATCTTATATAATACTTTGGTCTAAAGCGAATAGTATCGCCCTTGCATTCCTAAGATAATGAGACATTAAAAAGAAGCTCTTTTAACTAATTCCTCTCATATCTCATTTTCTACTTTCTAATATTAGAGGGATGATTGTCTGGTCAATGTAACTTATAAACGCGTCATAAGTCATTCTGGTAAAAGCTGTTATCACACAGTTTCGAGTTAATCCCATTACCCATCCTTTGCCTGGAACTTGATATACTAAATAATAGATCTTGCCATGCTTGAGGTATTCCTCGTAGAGTGATGTGTCTTTGAGGCTTGGGCCGTAGAGGGCGAGCTTATCCACCTCCGGGAAGTCGAGGCCGTCGAAGTAGATTACCTTGGTTCCCTCGGGGTTCCGTTCATGGAACTCCCTCATGACCTCGGGTGAGATGCGTGCCTCAACTATGGCCTTGTAGCTGAGGAAGAGGTGGTGGCTGAGGAGGGTTGCCACCGCATTGGCGAAGTGCTTCTCCTGGACGACGGTTAGGAGGGTTAGGTCTCCAAGCCTTCTAAAGATTATCCTGGCCTCAACAGTCTTCAGCACGGGAACCCTCTGACCCCTCTGATTGACGAGGATCAACTTATCCCTCGAGAATACCCCCTCCAGCATCTCGCCCCTGAGGTCCAGGTCCTTGACCTCGGTAACTAGCTCGAACCGTCTATCCTCCTCGCTCCTCTCGTCCACTATCCTATAGTCCCTCAGCTTGTCTGCGAGCTCCTCTAGGCTTGTCTCAGGCTTAACCTCGAAGACCTTGGCGGCAAGCGGCATATCCGGCAAACCACCTAGTCAGGCCCCATATAAAGGAATACTATCTCCCCTCCTCCGACCCCTTCTTGAGGAGGTTTAGGTCGTTCTCTAGATGTTGTTTTAGTCCGACCATCACTACCCTATCACCCCTTCTTAGCTGGAAGTCGGCTGAGGGCGTGTAGAACCTCCTCTCCCCACGCTCCACAAGGATTATCTTCGACGTAAACCCCTTCCTCTCAAGTTCCCCTACGGTCTCCTCGGTCTCCGACGAGGCCTCGACCAGGTCCAGGTCCCTCTCGGCCTCGGCCATGTCAGCTAGGACCTCGCTTGCCAGGGACTCGAAGACCCATCCGGCCATTATCCTTCCAGCGACCTCGTAGGCGTCGAAGACCCAGCTTGCGCCAGCCTCCCTGTAGACATCGTAGAGCTCGCTTCTCTCCGAGAGGACTATTATCGGGGTGTTTGGGGAGAGTTTCCTGGCTCTTAGTATCGCCACCAGGCTCTTCTCCGTGTCGGGCTCCATGACCATCACGGCTTTGCAGCGCTCTATCCCGGCCTCCTTGAGCGTGTGCTCCGAGTCTATCTCGCCCTCAAGCACCCTCACACCCTCCCTAGCGAGGTTCCCCGCCAGCTCTTTGTCAGGTGTTACGACGAGGGCCTTGAAGCCGTTCACCTCTAGTTCCCTGTAAGCGGAGGGTGAGAACCTGCTCCACCCCAGCATGATTACGTGGTTGCTGAGGCCCCTGGTCCCCGAGGAGCCTGGGAAGTATTGGGCCAGCACCTTCCTCATCCTCTCCTCGCTCAGCATGGAGACAAGGCTTGAGGCCACATACCCATATATGGCTATACCCGAGAGCACCAGGCCTATGTAGAGTAGCTTCCCCTCCACCGTGCTGGGAACTATATCGCCGAACCCAACCGTCGTCAGGACGGTTATGGTCCAGTAGAATGAGTTGAATAGGTCTAGTCCCTCGAAGATTGAGAAGAGCGTGGAGCCGGCCACCACTAGTGCGGAGACCGCTACCACTCCCCACAGGGGCCTCATCTCGGACACCCCTCCACATCCTCCAGAGACTAAAAAGTGGTTCTATACGCCTCCTCTAGAAGCCTCCATAACTCGTCCTGGGGCGGCTCATCAACCCTCTCCTCGCCCCCCTCACGGACAAGTATCACACCCCCGCCTCTCCCGCCAACCTCTCCCACAACCTTGAACCCATGGAGCAGACCCGCATACCTTCTAGGAACAGAGGCTATTAGGGCGCCAGAGCTAATCAGCCTAAGCGGGTCGCATCCTAGGACCCTGCATATCTCCCGGGTCTCCTCGGCCACGGGGATCCTCTCACCATAGAGCCTTATCTGCCTGCCGCTTGCCTCGGCCATCTCGTAGACTCCTCCCAGGACTCCTCCCTCGGTTGGGTCGTGCATAGCGTTGGCTATGTTCCTCCTGGCGAGCCTAAGCGCAGGCCTAACCACGCTTATCTTCTCCATGAGCCTTGAAGCGTTCTCTAGAACCTTCTGTGGAAGCCGTCCCCTAAGCCTCTCTGCCATATCCTGGGCCAGTATGGCGGTTCCCTCCACACCAGCCCATCCCCACATCACGATTAGATCTCCCTTCCTCGCACCTGAGGAGCGTATGGGCTTGGAGGAGACCAGGGGGCCTACCATAAACCCTGCTATGATTGGGTGGGTTATCCCTGGAGCAACCTCCGTGTGGCCCGTGGCCACAGCTACCCCAAGCTCCCTGGAGGCCCTATCAATCTCATCCACCATCATCCCCAGGTCTTCCTCTGAGGAGTCCTCGGGCAGGAGGATTATCGGCGAGAACCATCTGGGCCTGCCTCCGGCCACGGCCACATCGTTGGCATTTATGTGGACTGAGAGCCAGCCCACCATCCTCCCTGCGCCTGTTATAGGGTCTGCCGACACGACAAGCCTCTCCCCACCAACCTTGATGACCGCCGCATCCTCGCCATACGCTGGCCCAACTAGTATGTCCCTTCTAGTGGCTCCGAGCTTCCTGAGGACGAGGTTCTCGAGGAGCCTCCTCTCTATCTTCCCCAACCTAAGCCTGGGCATCCCAGCACCATCGGTCAGGGCAACCTAAAGAACCCTTAGAGCCTGTTCCTCAACACCCTCTCTACACGCTTAACATGGGTAGGAGAGCTAACCCTGAAGAACATGGATAGCTTCTCGTCGAATATCCTGAGACTGTTGCTGGAAAGGTAGAGGACCCTCCTAGCCTTCCTCACAACCTCCTCCATACTCGCCTCAGGATTCCTCTCGAAAAGCTCCGAGAAAGTCTTCCTATTGTAGGATGCCATGAGGTAGGTTACCTGCCTAGCAGGGTTGCGTGGTAGAACCGCGGTGAACCTCCTCGAGGCCTCGACAAGGAAGTTGGTGAACTCGCGGGTGATTAGGGGTGCGTCGCATGGAAGTATCACGACGCTATCTCCCTCGGCGGCTTCAACGGCGAACTCGACCTGCCTTCTCACATTCTCCGCAGGGCCTGAGACAACGATCCTCGCAAGATGCTTCTCGGCGAGCCTACTGAACCTCTCGACCTTCTCCCTGGCCTCTACCGCTATCAAGACATCGGTTACCTCGTCTGGAATCGAGTCGAGAACATACTCTATCATGGGCTTACCCGCTATGGGGTAGAGGCCTCTCTCATACCCCTTAAACCCCCTCATATTCGCCAGGACCACCGCAGAGGGCTCGCTCACGCCTACGCATCACCTCTTGAAGGGTCTAAAGGAGGCTAATCCCTGCCCAGCCCCTCCACACCCAGGACAACCAGGTCTCCCCCAAGCGTGGGAGGAGGCCACATCAACAAGACCTCATAGCTTATCTTAAGGTTTCCTCTAGCGCCGCCGAGCCCGCCGAAGAGTAGCTCGAGGAGGCCTGGGGAAGGAGGCTTCACGAACCTGGTAGGCGCCGTCTCCGGTAGGCCTGCGAGTTCCCTAGCCCTGGCCACCGCGTCTTCTAGGCTGCCCACAGCGTCTACCAGGCCTGCCTCGTATGCCTCGACCCCTGTGTAGGGTCTGGCGGTGGTGATCTCCTCCCAGTCCCTTATCTTGTCCCCTCTTGCCTCCCTGACCCTCTCCTGGAAGACCGCTGCGACCCGGTCTATGATTCCTTGGAGAACTCTCCTATCCTCCTCGCTCATGCTCCTCCATGGATTCCCCACATCCTTGAGCCTGCCGCTCTTGAATACCTCCGCCTTGACGCCCAGCCTCTCGGCAAGCTCCTCGATGGTTATCACCATGGCTATCGCTCCGACTGAGCCCGTGAGGGCTGAGGGTGAGGCGACTATCTCGTCTCCCCCCAGGGAGATGTAGTAGCCTCCGGACGCCCCGTATTCTGATATGTATGAGATGACTGCACGCTCCTCAGCCAGCTCCCTAATCATCAAGTATATCTCCTCGGAGGCCACGGCGCTTCCCCCAGGGCTATTCACCAGGATTACCACGGCCTTGGCCATCGGGTCGCTCCTTACGATATCCAGGGTCTTCCTCACCTTCTCGGGTGTGAGAGGCGTTCCAAAGATGGAGATAGGCGACTCATCGTAGGCTATCACCCCGCTCAGCTCCACCACGGCCACATACTCTACCGGAGGTGCCCCTAGGCCTCCGAAGACCACAGCCCACCACACGGCTGAGACGACCCCAGCCGAGGCCACCGCAGCCACGAGGACCCAGACCCAGG
>CAZHEC010000100.1:0-4870 GCA_964531465.1 uncultured Nitrososphaeria archaeon
TGTTTGTGGGAGGTCTTGTGATAGGTCTCTCGGAGGCCCTTGGGGCCATCTTTTTCACGTCAGCATACCGACATCTTCTCGTCTATCTGATATTCCTTCTAGTTCTGTTAGTTAGGCCGCAGGGCATCTTCGGAAAGGAGGTTAGGAGAATTTGAGAAGTATTATTGCGATCATAATACTCTTTGCAGCCTTGGCAATTCTTCCACTATTTACTACAGACTACCTTACGACGGTCTTCTTCCAAGCCCTCCTGTGGGCCTACTTAAGCAGTAGCTGGAATATATTGGGCGGCTTCACGGGCCAGTTTTCATTAGGCCATGCAGCCTTTCTGGGAATTGGAGCCTACTCATCAATGATTCTACTCTCGGCATATGGTATAACACCGTGGATTGGAATGTTTATTGGTGGAGGATTAGCAGCTCTCATAGGCGCTGTGATAGGCTTGATCTCCATGAGGCTGGGGACAGTTTTCTTCGCTTTAGCGACCATAGCGCTGGCTGAGATGACGAAGCTTGTTTTTCTCTATCTTAGACCAGTAACTGGAGGTCCTCTTGGAATAGTCTTAGCTGGAGGCGATCCGTCAACTATGGTTTTCAGCGACCCGAGCCACTATTACTGGCTCACCCTCGGATTATTAATCACGATTGTAGGGTTCTCGTACTGGTTGAAGAAGAGTAAGTTCGGCTTGAATCTGCAAGCAATAAGGGACGACGAGGATGCTGCTCGAAGCCTCGGGATAAGTCCGCTTAAATACAAGGTCATAGCGTCGGCTTTAAGCGCTTTTTTCACAGCAATAGGAGGTACGGTTATGGCACAGTGGCTACTTTATGTAAGGCCTGACGTTGTCTTCAAGATAGACCATTCCATACTCATGGCCGTCACAGCTATCATAGGCGGCCCATATCACCCATTAGGCCCTCTACTCGGTTCAACCCTCGTCATCCCTACATCATTAATAATTAACTCTCTTCTCGGCGGTAAGGTGATAGGACTTAACGTCATGGTTTACGGCATCCTTCTAACTATTTCACCTATACTTATGAGGGAGGGGATATATCCATGGATAAGGAACAGACTGGTGAGGAGGATATGAAGGCCCTCGTTGCCGAGAATCTGAGTAAGAGCTTTGGGGGCCTTGTAGCTGTAAATAAGATAGATATAACTCTCCAAGTTGGTGAAGTGGTTTCCGTGATAGGCCCCAACGGTGCAGGGAAGACAACACTCTTAAACCTACTATCAGGATACCTAAGACCTAACGAGGGGATAATTAGAATATTTGGGAAAAATGTTACAGGTCTTCCGGCAGAAAAGATCTCCAGAATGGGTGTGGGCAGAACATTCCAACAGCCAAAAATATTCAAGAGGCTAAGCGTATACGAGAATATACTTGTTTCTATACTTAACTCGAGTAGTGATATAAAAAACCATAAAGAGAAGGCAAGATACTATACTAAGCTATTTGGATTAACCCATGTGATGGATCACGAAGCAGGGGCTATATCGTTTGGTCAGCAAAGACTGTTGGAGATAGCAAGAGTTCTTGCATCGAGTCCTAAGTTAGTTCTACTAGATGAACCTACTGCGGGGGTCCATGTTTCGCTTGTTAAGAAATTGGAGGAAATAATACTCGATATGAAGAATGATGGTAAAGCGGTTTTAATTGTTGAGCATAACATGCCATTCGTTGCAAATGTTAGTGATAGGGTTGTAGTAATGAGTAGTGGCTTAAAGATAGCTGAGGGAAGCTACGAGGAGATAAGAAGCGATATAAATGTAATAGAGGCTTATCTGGGTGGAAGATGATGCTGGAAGTTAGGAACCTAGAGGCTGGTTATGGAAAGCTCCAAGTTCTCTTCGGAGTAGATATTAGCGTTGAAAAAGGATCGGTGACGGGTGTCCTCGGACCTAATGGAAGCGGTAAAAGCACCCTCCTGAAGACTATATTTGGAATACTTAAGCCTTGGAGCGGATATATTAAGATAGAGGGCCATGACGTTACAGGGTTCCCTCCTAAGCGGATGATTAGGATGGGGATTGCATTCGTACCGCAGGGCCGTGCCTTGTTTCCTTCAATGACTGTGAGGGAAAATCTTGAGGTTGCATCATACGCATTAGGCGAAGAGTTAAGGGAGGATCATTTCAAGATTATTAGAGAATTATTCCCGAACTTAGCTGAGAAGCTTGATGATGATGCAGCGTCTCTTAGCGGTGGAGAGCAGAGGATGTTGGAGGTTGCGCGTGGAATACTGTTTATGCCAAAGATCTTAATGCTCGATGAGCCTTCCGCAGGACTAGCACCTAAGATAACCGACATGATTTACGAAAAACTTCTGATATTAAACAAGGAATACGATGTCACGTTGCTCATAGTTGAGCAGAACGTTTACAAGGCGTTAGAAGTATGTGAAAATGTTTACTTACTAGAACTTGGGAGAAATAAATATCATGGCAGGGCTGATGATCTGCAGACTAGGAAGGCTGTCTTAGAGTCTTATCTTACCTAGATTACTCCAGTCTCTTTAGCTAGCTTACGAGCAGCGTCAGGGTTCAGTGGTTTTTCATCCAGTATAGTATACCATTCTCTCTGTTCTCTAGCCTTTACCAATGCCTCAACCACTTCTTCAGGCTTCACACCAAGTTCACTAGCGGTGGTCGGTGCACCCGCCCTCTCTAATATCTCCTTAACCGTCTCCCATTCACCTCCCTGAAGCCTTGTCATCATTATTGTTCCAACAGCACACTCTAGTCCATGGAGTGATGGCTTTTCGGCAACTTTGTCTAACGCAAACGAGAAAAGGTGCTCGCTTCCAGCAGCTACTCTTGTGCTTCCCGCCAGCTCCATCAAAAGGCCGTCAAGATATAGGGCCATGGCCAGCATTCTTAGAGACTCTTCCTGAAGGGCTTTAATTCCTTCGGCATGTCCTATCAAGGATCTAAGTATAGATTTTGCTAGATCTGATGCTGTTAATGAGTAGGGGGCTCCCCTTTTCTCATGCTCCAGTCTCCAGTCAAATAATGCACTGAACTTAGAGATATAGTCTCCGAACCCTGAAGCCGTCAGCTTATATGCTGACTTTTTGATGACATCTAGATCGATTGATACTGCTGTCGGAGGACCTACATAATGTGCTTGAAGCCTTTTTCCATGTTTTAGGATGCTCCAGGGGGATGCTATAGCATCTGTTGAGAGTGATGAAGGCACTATTATACATCTCGCTCTAAGCCTCCTTGCAACATACTTAGATATATCTATTACCTTTCCTCCACCTACCCCTATAACTGCGTAGGTTGAGCCTATATCTCTTGCCAGCGACTCGACGAGAGTATATTCTGCCTCCCCCGTAAATTCATTAATACTTGTAGCGAATCCTCCTGAATTCAAGTACTCTGCAACCTTTAATGCAATGATAGCGGAGTTCTTTCCGCCTGTTATTATCCTAACATCATCTTCAATACCAATCCTTTCTAGGATTCTCGGTATCCTCCTTAATGCTCTACTGCTTATATCTATCAGCCCAGTAACCTTTATCATGGATTTCTAACTTCCCTTAGGGTCTCACTTATTATTTCTACTCCCTTCCAAAGTAGCTCCTCCGGTATGTTGAGGGCAGGGCATATCCTTAAAGTGCTCTCACCGCACTTGGTTATCACTAATCCCTTTTTCAAGCACTTAATCAAGACTTTGGATGCCAACTTGCTTGCAGGTTTCTTATTTCTCTTATTTTCTACTAGCTCAACGCCTATCATAAATCCTTTACCTCTAACCTCGCCGACATGCTCCACTTCTTCTACTAGCTCGCCTAGAAACCCTTTCACCTTATCCCCTAATCTCCCAGCCCTCTCTGGAAGCTTTTCCTTGACAAGTATTTCCAAGAACCTGGAGGCTGCCGCGCACGCCACAGGATTTCCGCCGAAGGTTGTTCCATGTGCGCCAGGATCCCAGAGATCTGCTATTTCCTTTTTAGCTACCACGGCGCCTAGAGGAAGACCTGACGCTATAGACTTGGCAAATACTACTATATCTGGCACTACTTGCCAATGTTCGCATGCTATTACTTTGCCTGTTCTCCCAAGTCCGCTTTGAACCTCATCCGCCAGAAGCAGAAGGCCATTTTCATCCGTTAACCTCCTTAAGCTGGGAAGAAAATTGTTGGGCGGGACTATGTATCCTGGTTCGCCGGCCACTGGCTCTACGATAACTCCGGCCACGTCCTCCGGAGGAGCTATATGGCTTAAAATTTCGGAAATGTAATTTAAAGAGAACCTGGCAGCATCCTCGGCAGGACCGGGAAACCTGTATGGGTATGGATATGGTGCGTGAAAAGTTGCTGGCAGAAGCCCTGTTAACCTCTTTCTATGCGCTGCCTTGCTAGCGGTGGCTGAAAGTGCGAAGATTGTCCTACCATGGAAGGATGGAGAGAAGGCTATCATGCATGGTTTAGCGGATGCGTATCTAGCTAGCTTAATTGCGGCTTCAACAGCCTCACTACCACTATTGACTAGGAGAACTTTTCCATTGGATAGTTCTCCAGGAAGAATTCTCCTGAGCTTCTCCGCAGTCTCTAAGTAGGGTTCTAAGTAACCTGTGTGTCTTGAATTGTGTATGAGCCTTGATGCCTGCTCCCTAATAGCCTCAACTATCTCTGGATGAGAGTGGCCTAGAGCCATCGAAGCTATTCCTGCATTGAAATCTATGTAACGATTGCCGTCCACATCTTCCAATATACTTCCTTCGCCTTTCTTGAAGGCAACGGGCAGATAATTATACATGACACGCATGACTAGCTCCTTATCTCTTTCAGAAACTTCTTTAGACTTGGGTCCAGGCGGCTCCACAACTATCTTAGGCGCATCCATGGCTAGAATATTC
>CAZHEC010000101.1:0-4836 GCA_964531465.1 uncultured Nitrososphaeria archaeon
TAAGGTTCTTATATTGAGGGGCTGGCTGCTTTCCTGGGAATGACGCAGTGGCATACCGATATTCATAAGCGGAAGCCTACGGGTGGTAAGAGGAGGCCCTATAGGGGGAAGAGGAGGTATGAGAGGGGCGGGGACCCAGCCCTGACGGTTCTCGGCGAGCATAAGATAAGGGTTAAGAGAACCCGTGGGGGCGGGATAAAGCTCAGCCTCGCATCAGACACATACGCCAACGTGATGGACCCAGAGACGAGGACTGCCAGGAAGGCCAAGATACTAAGGGTCCTCTCGAACCCAGCCAGCAGGGACCTTGAGAGAAGGGGCGTGATAACCCGGGGAGCCTTGATAGAGACCGAGCTAGGCAGGGCCAGGGTAACCTCTAGGCCGGGCCAGGACGGAGTAATAAACGCGGTCCTCCTCAAGGAGTCATGATAAGACGTAGAGGGATTATAATCTGGCCCATATACTTCGATAGGTCTGTGCCTAGGAGTAGGTGTAGGAGGGTCCCGCTGAGCCTGGCGGTCAGGAGGCCTGACGCCAAGATGCTGGCCGAGGCTGCTAAGAGGCTTGGATGGAGGGTCGAGGTGGAGGAGGGAAGCCACCCTGCGATGTGGTGGAGGAAGACAGGCAGGGTAGTGGTCCACCCGGGCCAGGGAATCGGGAAGGAGAAGGCCATAAGGATGCTGGCTGAGCAGCTCAAGAGGATGGGGCGTTGAGGCGGAGGAGGCCCCTGAGGCTTGGGAGGGTCTGGGCCACAGTCGAGGACAGGATAGTCGTGGAGGCCGAGAGGATACCGAGGCTGGGAGCCAAGGTATACAGCTCCTCTATGGAGCATGTAGGCGACGCCCTAAGCATACTAGGCCCAGTCTCAAGACCATTCATCGAGGTAAAGCAGACCAGGCCGAGAAACCTCGCCAAGGGCGAGCCACTATACATAATGGAGGAGGACGAATACAGGCCGAGAGAACCCCGAGGTATCTCCAAGAGAACACCCAAGTAAAAAACAAGACGCCCCTAAAGACCAATACTTATCACCCAAACAAGCCTGGGAAACCCGTCCTTGGACGAGTGCCGGGAATGCGGCTCACCCCTGATACAGGTCGGGGGAGAGCTTGTCTGCCCATCCTGCGGCTACGTGGCCGAGACCATACCCTACATGGGACCTGAGTGGAGGACCGATAGCCCTAGGGAGCATCAGAGGAGGGCGAGGGCCGGGGCACCCCTAACACCCCTCATCCACGACCTAGGGCTAACGACACAAGGCCTGGGAATACGGCTGAGAAGGGAGGAACGGAGGCTGACGGAGACACTCTCCCAACTCCACGGAATCGCGGGGAAGCTAGGCCTAGGAGGGGCGGTTGAGGAGACGGCGGCAACCATAGCCCGGAAGGCCCTCAAGATGCTTCCAAACAACACACCAACCCAAGCCATAGCCTCCGCAAGCCTGTACCTGGCCATGAGAATCCACGGACTTCCCCGAAGCCTCAGGGAGGTCTCAATAAAGGCAGGGATAAGCCACCATACACTCTCCCGAGCCTACAATCTAATCTCACAGAAGCTAGGGCTGAAGCCGCCCATGAGGAGGGCCGAGGAAGTCATCATGAGGCTGGCCAAGGAGCTGGGGCTCAACGGAAGACTCGTGGAGGAATCCCTAAACCTACTGGGCAGGCTAAGGTCACGGGGTCTAACCCAGGGAAGAAAGCCCGAGACCCTAGCCTCAACCTGCATCTACCTAGCTGCCAAAAAACTGGGACAGCCCATAAGCCAGAGAAAGATATGTGGCCTAACAGGGGTCTCCACCACAACCCTAAGGAAGACCCTAAAAAAGATGGTTAAGCTCCACCTACGTGAGCCATCCACCTCAAGAAAAGAGGCCTGAGTAGGCTGAGGCCCTAATGGTTGTGATTTACGAAAAACTGATATGTAGGCTCAGCGTTTACTTTACGTATGAGCGTTGTAAGCGTAAGAATAGACAAGAGGACAAAGGAGATACTGGAGAGGGCGGGCGTGAACATCTCCCAAGAGGTTAAGAGGTATCTGGAGGAGCTGGCTTGGAAGATAGAGCTCTCCGAGTCTGTTAAGAAGCTCTCCAAGATCCTGGAAGATGTCCCCCCTGCCGAGAAAGGATTCTCGGCCAGGAGTGTGAGGGAAGACCGTGAGGGTCATTGATGCATCGGCCTTGATAAAGTATCTTAATAGGGAGGATGGGTGGCGGCGGGTCGAGGAGTATATTCTCGAGGGATGTATAACGATAGACTTGGCTCTGAAGGAGGTTGCCAACGCGCTTTGGAAGCGTGTTAAGCGGGGGGAGGTAACAGAGCGCCAGGCATTAGCAATCATGGAGATTATTCTAGAAAGTAAGATCGTTAAGATCCATTCTCAACAGCCTCTCATCAACGAGGCGCTGAAATCTTCCATAACGAATGACCTCCCTATCTACGATTCCCTCTACATAATCCTTGCTAAGCATATGAAGATGCCCCTAGTAACATCTGATAAGAGGCAGGCAGAGAAAGCTAAGATGATGGGTGTAAACCCTATTCTACTATGATACGTTGCAGGAGCCTCCTACTATCTGGGTGGCCATGGTTAGAGTGACGCAGAGATGAGCATGCCTGTAGAGGTGGCGTTTTCCATCAGGCCTTTAGGCTCACAAGCTAGATGCGAGGGCTTATGGCCGGTTATGTCTTGAGAATGAATTGGGTATAAGAATATAAGGTAGCTTCGGGGAATAGTATGGGAATGCCTCAAAAATTGACTAAATTGGAGGAGCGTGCTATAAAGCTTCTCCTAAAGCATGAGGAGACGGGGCTGCTGCAGTCCGAGCTGTGGCATAAGCTGGGTGTTACGAGCAGGGAGGGCTCAAGGATAGCGATAAAGCTGGAGAAGAAGGGGATGATTAAGAGGGTAAAGGAGTTCGCCAAGGATAGATGGACTAGGCGGCTCGTCCCCCTGATAAAGCAGGTGAACCTGGACGTAATCCGCGGGGCTCCATGCCCATCCTGCGAGTTCAACCCCGTCTGTGGTAGAGAGGGCTCGGTCTCGCCCAATACCTGCCTCCTAATCGAGGACTGGCTCCTCGAATCCTATAGGGTGGCTCGGGAGAGGTCTCGTCAGAAGGGTAAGAGGAGGGGCTAGAGCCTCCTAAGCCCTATGAGGTAGAGTTCTGAGCTGGTCTTCCTACTAGACCTCGGGATAAATCTCCTCACCTTATCAAACCTCTCCCTCAACATGTCCTCCACATCCCTCAGGTCCTCGCACTCAAATGCCTTCAGCATCACGTTGCCACCCCTCCTAACAAGCCCATCGGCAATCTCCATGGACCTCAACGTCAGCTCGATCTGCCGGGCAACATCAACATCCCTGACGCCGATAAACCTTGGAGAGGCGTCTGAGACTAGTACGTCGACCCTCTTCCCGCCTGTTATGTCAAGTATCGGGTCTATTACCTCGTCCTCTAATATATCTAGCTGGAGTGTGATGATGTTCGCCTCCTCAAAGCTCCTAAACTCCCTCCTATCAACGGCTATCACGAGTCCCTGAGGACCTACTATGCGTGATGCTGCCTGAGACATCCCTCCAGGCCATGCACCCAGCTCCACAACTATATCACCCCTCTTAATCAGCCTGAATCTCTCAACCGCCTCCAGAAGCTTGTAAGCAGCCCTAGACCTAAACCCCTCCTCCCTAGCCCTCCTCCTATAATAATCCCTCCTAGCCTCAGCCAACCACCTGCCAGGCATCCCACAAACCCTGACTGATTTCCTCACCCTTATTGTATATATCTTAGGGAGAGTTCCCGGAATCGCCTTACCCGTAGGGGTTCTGGACTACCCTCCTTTCCATACAGGATTGTTGTAGGAACCCGGCGTAATGCTGACTCGTTGGCAATTACTTTTTATGTAAGAATTGGAGTATTACTTCGGGTTGTACCATGGGTAGGTTGGTAACTATCTCGGTGAAGGTGAGTGAGGATGTTAAGAAGAGGGCTGAGGAGCTAGGAATTAACATTAGCAAGGTGCTGAGAGAGGCGTTAGAGAGAGATTAGAAGGCTTGAGATGGAGAGGCATGTTGAGAAGATGAGAGAGGAAGTGGAGAAGGGTCCAAGCCTCCAAAGCGGTATAATAGTTAGTATAATACGGAGAGAAAGAGGGAAGAGGATGGCCAAGTAGCATGAGTAGAGCTATCCTCGATGCATCACTGCTAGTACAGGCGGTGGTTAAGGAAGAGTTTACAGATATGGTTCTCAAGCTTCTTCAGAGGTTGGAAGAGGTAATAGTGCCTCCACTGGCACTCTATGAAGCTGGCAATGCTTTAGTTATCTTATCTCGAAGGGGTCTAATAGGGAGAGAAGAGGCGGTGGAGAAGTATAAACTCATAGCTTCTATGCCGACTCTTAAGGTGTAGGAGGCGCCGATAGAAGACGCCCTAGCTCTGGCCCTAAGGCTAGGTTTAACCCTGTATGATTCTCTTTACCTTGCGTTAGCTTCTCAGGAGGACTTAGAACTACATACAGCTGATAAAGAGCTGTTAGAAAAGGGTTCAACCGTCACAAGGATTGTCCACATATCTATGTTACGTTTATAGTTTATCCTCCATTACAGAGGCGTTATTCATAGCGTGCTGCTGCCTGATTCAAAGCAATTCTATATCTCAAAATCGGCGTAGGGATTTTCTGTGGGTTATTTTAAAGAGTCTTTAGAGGATGAAGAACCTGTTCAGGAGTAGGAGCTTATGTATCAGCCTAGGTGGAGCGTTTATGCAGTTATCGTATATGTAGCTCGGTATATGGTCTAGTGTTCTCTCACCAATGAAGCATCTGAACCCGTGTTGGCTGCA
>CAZHEC010000102.1:0-4821 GCA_964531465.1 uncultured Nitrososphaeria archaeon
AAGGTGGACCACCAGCTAGAGGTTGACGCGAACAATAGGGGTGTGAGGATATTCAAGGGGCCAGTCCTCTTCAGGGTTGTGGAGGACTACCTCAAGTGGGTTGAGGAGGAGACGACTAGGAGAAAGCTTAGGGCCTTTGAGAACCTGGTCAAGCCCGGGAAGATAAAGATACTGGAGGGATACGTCTTTAGGAGGAGCGAGCCAGCCATCTTCGGCGTGGAGGTCCTCTCGGGAAGCATCAAGCCCAAGTATCCCATAATGAATCAGAAGGCCAAGGTTGTTGGAACCATAGCCCAGATACAGGACCGTGGCCAGAGTATCCATGAGGCGAAGAAGGGGATGAAGGTGGCGGTCTCAATGAGAGAGCCTGTGGTCGGCAGGCACATAAGGGAAGGCGAGACCCTCTACGTAGCCATACCTGAGAACGATGCCCGCCTCCTACTCAAAGAATACATGGACATGCTGGACGAGGACTCGAGGAAGACCCTCCAGGAGATAGTCGAGATAAAGCGTGCAGTAAACCCCTTGTGGGCTAGGTAGGGTGCGGACAACCTATATAGTGGCTCCTGAGATGGGTTGGAGGGATGTCGGAGAAGGCCGCTGGACCGAGGCTTGTGCTCTCGAACCCTGAAGACGGGACAGCCAAGACCATCCAGCTCGAGCCAAGGGTGTTCAGCCTCTTCATAGGCAAGCGGATTGGAGAGGAGATAGATGGTTCAGTATTGGGGTTCAAGGGATACAGGATAAGGATAACTGGGGGAACTGATAGGGATGGATTTCCCATGCGGCCGGATGTAAGTGGTCCAAGGAGGGTGAGGATTCTCCTCTCAGGCGGGGTCGGATTCCATCCACGTGAAAAACCACCCTCAAAGAAAAAGAAGAGGAGGCAGAGGCGGAGGAAGAAGGGTCTGAGGAAGAGGGTGACCGTCAGGGGTAATGTGATAAGTGATGCCATAGCCCAGATTAATGCGGTTCTGGTCCCGGCTAAAAAGGAGGTGGAAAAGGATGAAGGTGGCGGAGGTTAGACGGGACTGGTTCAACAAGCTGCTGAACCGTAGGGAACTCGAGCTAATAATAGAGTATGAGTCCTCAACGCCTAAGAGGGACGAGGTGAGGGAGTTCGTGGCCAAGCAGTATGGCGCCGAGAAGGAGAGGATAATAATAGAGAAGCTTGAATCCCTCTTCGGGACCCTGAAGGCGAGAGCCCACATACACATATACCAGAAGCCGGAAGATGCCGTGAGATTCGAGAGGAGACATATCCTCAGGAGACATGGCCTACTACAGGAGGCTGAGCAAGGTGGGTAAGCCATCCCAGCTCTGGAAGAAATACATGCTTAAGGACGGGAAGCTGGAGAGCAAGGTGGTGTTCTGCCCAAGATGCGGGCAAGGATACATAATGGCCGACCACGGAGACAGATACTACTGCGGCAACTGCCACTACACACAGTTCAAGAAAACATAAATCCTCTCTACTCGCAGGTTATCTCCATGAGCGATGAAGAAGAGATGCTTGACGCCATAGTGGTAGGATTTGATGAGGAGGGCAGGATAATCGCATCCCTCACCTCGGGAGGCGCAAACATAGACCTAAGTAGGCTCAAGGGAATGGAGGCCCAGTTCGAGGATACAAACGGGGTAATCTGGAGAGGCAGGATAATAGAGGTTCATGGGGATGCATTGGTAATAGACTTTGGTGAGAAAGCCTTGTCGGCTGAGGAGGGAGCCTCCGGCCTTGGTCAGGGGAGCATGATACGGATACCCAAACCTTAAAACACACCAGGTAACCCCGATGATCCGTGAGGCTTGCAGCCACCCTAATCCTCCTTACAGGAATTATAATAGCCGCCTATATGATATATACGGGAATAGTGTCAGAGAGGTTTAGGAGCGGGATGGAGCTTAAGGTTATGGAGGTTAGAATCCTCGAGAGTGTTGGAATGAATAGGATGGCTGATGAGCCAAGGATAGAGTATGCGTGGAGCGGCGACAACGTGATAATTACATTTCTAGAGGATGCTCCAAACCCGTGCTATAAGCATGAGCTTAGAAAGGCCGAGAAACTCGACTCAACAGTATCCATAACTCTGGAGCTGAAAGAAACATCGGAAGTCTGCATACAAGTTCTTGGAATGGTGAGGACGAAGCTCCTCATAGGACCCATACAGCCCTCCACGAAGATAATCATCAACGGAGAAGAAGTAATCCTACAGAAGTAGAAGGGTTAAGGTAATATATGGTCCGCCAAGCCTTCAAAAACATGAACATTAGGATCGTTTACTGTGTCCCCTGCGGCCATCTTCCCAGAGCATTGGAGCTAGCTGAGGGTCTACTATCCAAGTATGGCCAGCAGCTTAACAAGAACTTCTCCGTAACGCTTGATACGAGTGATGGTGGCAGGTTCGAGGTTCATATTAACGGTGAGCTTGTCTTCTCTAGGTTTGAGGAGAAGCGTTTTCCAAGCCTAGACGAGATTGTCGCAGAAATAGAGAAGAGGTTGAAGGGCTAGAGTATCTCGCTCCCCCAGCCTGGCTCCGCCTCTGTCTCCTCCGACGGCTCAGCCTCCTCAGCCTGCTCCTCACCCTCCTCGACGACCTCCTCAGCCTTCTCTTCAACCTCTTCCTCAACCTTCTCCTCAACTATGCCTGGAGGGTTCTCGGGCATAGATTCGCAGAGTTCATCCAGGCCGTGCTTGAGGAGTATTGTGGATGTGAGGGCTGTGAGGGGTACTGCAAGCCTTATCTGGGCTGGGAGGGCTGGAGCCACGGCTAGGCCGAGTTCCAGGGCGAGACGCTTCTCAGGAACCTTATCCTTGTTCTTACTCCACCACCTACACGCATTCCTCAGCACCTTACCCCAATACTTCTTGAGAAAGCCCTCCCCAACCTCTCTAGGAGACTCAGCCCTAAGGGAGAGAGCCTTAAGCAGGTTAACCGTGGGAGGCTGCCTCCTAGGAGGCTTGAGCTTGACCGCCTTAAGGGCTGCCTCGGCTGCCTGGACTTGGGCTCCTAGGATGGCGTATAGTTCCTGGTATTCTAGCTCGGCTAGGTCTTGGGCCTTCTTAAGCTCCCTTTGGAGGGCTCTTCTAAAGGCGTCCTCGGTGTCGGGTTTCTTAACCTTCTTCCTAACCTTTTTTCCACGCATGCCCATTAATTCTCCTCGGGTAGATATATGTCTTAGGGTTGCATCTCCAAGACCCTTAAAACAATCCTAGAGGCAAGGTTCTTGGATTCCTCGTCCACCTTGACCACCACGGCCCCCTTATCAGGCTGTCCATAGATTACCAGGCTTCCCTTAGGAGCCGAGAGTATGGCCGCAAGGGCTAGGAGGTCCTCCTCGCCCCTAACCACCAGCTTCTTTCTCCCAGGTCTCCCAGACCATATAAGTGTGTGGAGTCTCTCAGCCGCCTCAAGGTTTATTGTTCCAGGACTATTTACCACCTCTTCTATAGCCTCAGCGGGTATCTCCGGGTCTCGTATAGGCTTCCTCTTAACCCTTCCATCCACCACGCATATATCGACTCTCAGCCCGGCGGCCACCAGGTTCCTTGAGACGAAGTCGCCCACCGAGATAACCATGAGGGGGTTCTCAAGCTCTATTATCCATGAGAGCTTCTCGGCCACCTCCCTAGGCTCGCCCACCAAGAGTTTCCCCAAGGGTCTTCTAAGCCTCTCCCTAACCGGGTCCGGGAACCTCAGGGTCTTTCTAGGCGGCCACTCAACCGACCCTGACAGCATAGTATCCAGGCTTCCTCATACCCAGCTCCCTAGCTATCTCGGATGACTCAGGGTTGAGGATTATTATTAGGCCTGAAAAGTTGGTAGTTAGGTTGCTTGAGCCACAATTATCGCAGACGTTTCCAGTAGTTATTCTCTTACAGTTTCTGCAGGCCTTCTCCTTGGCAGGCATGGGTCAGACCCTCACCCCTTCTCGGCCACGGCTTTGGCCTTCTCGCCAGCCGCAGCCCTAAGTCTCTCCAGGCTCTCCTTAATCCACTCCAGCTTACCTAGGTATGGCTGCCTAGTAGTTACCCCTATCTTACCAGCCGCTCCAGGCGTCAGCGAGACTGCGACTATCCTGAACCTAACGTCGTCGCCGACCTCGAGCTTTTTCCCAGTCTTCTTACCTATGAGGACCGAGTGCCTCTCATCGTAAGAGATGTAGTCGTCCATTATCTGGGATATGTGGAGTAATGCATCCATGGGCCCCACCCTTATGAAGGCTCCGAACTCGGTTATCTCGACAACCTCTCCCTCCCCAACCTCCTGTATCCTAGGGGTGAAGGCTAGGAGCTTGACCCTCGTCTTATGGTAGGTTGAGCCATCCCTCGGGAGAAGAAGCCCAAGCGGGTCTACATCCACATCTACCACCATGACAATGTATCCAAGCTCCTCAAGGGTTGCACCCTCATAGGCGTTCCTCAGCTGCTCGAGAGCCACCTCTTTCAGAGGCTTGCCGAAATCTTTCGGAGGAATACCCACAATATCCTCAAGCTCTACGAGGGTGAACATAATCCAACACTCATTAGCTAACCTTGTTTAGTCCGGCCTTCATAATTTAAGTGTTTCTAATATAGGGCTATCCTCATGTCCCGCCTTACCGTGAGGACCTTGACGCCCTTCCTCCTAGCCTCGGATATTAGCCTAAGGTCTACCGTGGCCAGGGTCATCCCAAGCCCAAGGGCGGCTGCCAGGAGCTTCTCATCCACCCTCCCACCCTCCCTGGTCTCGATTACCGTGGCACGACCCGCTATCTTGAGGGCAGCCCTAGCATATGCCGCCCTACCCTTCCTCTTACCCGCTATAGACTTTAGCCCGTTTA
>CAZHEC010000103.1:0-4795 GCA_964531465.1 uncultured Nitrososphaeria archaeon
ATGAAGAGTATCAAGTAAATTAATGGCGATGATAATTAACTTAAGATTACAAAATCGGAGATCCTCATCTCGAGACACCTCCAGGCATTACGAGAATCCTCGCAAGTGCGGAGGAGAAATCATCCATATCTACCACACTAAACCTTAACCCAGCCCTGGACGCCTTAGACTGGGATACCTCGTCCATGCTTGACGATGGTATAATCACCCTAAGATCCATTACCTTGGACATCTCTCTAAGAGCCTTGATTTCCTCCATGTCCATTAGCCTTGAGACGTAAACTGAGATTCCGCCTATGGGGGGATTTCCGGGTTTTTCCACCGATATACCGGTTAGCCCACGGATTAGTGGTGCAGCCACCATTCTTCCACCTCCTGCGTAGAACATTATCCAGGTATTGGAGCCTTCTATGAGGTGTATGTAGGCTAGGTGGAGAATCTCCGTCAGCACCTGCTCTTCTATCTCGCCGATGCCTGTCCCCATGCCAAATATTATATCGGATTTACGCCTCCTATCATATTCCTTCACATAAATCTCCTCTCCGCCGCTTCGGGCAGTCCTTCTCCAATCAATGTCTCTTATGGTGAGGGGCTGGTTCTGGGGAAGACTCACACGATAATCGTCCCTTAGCCCCATAAATGGTGTTTTGCTGTGGCCTGGGGAGGGAAAACCGGCTAGGGTTTGGGAGGTTGGTGGCACGTTAATCCATGGTGCCTCGCTCAGGAAGAGTAGGGGTATGGGAGGATGTATCTCCATCTCCTTTACAACAAACCCCATCCCATCCTTAACTACAGTATAGAACGGGCCGAGAACCTTCAATCCCACAGAGTCAGAGGTAGCAGAGAACTCCATACATACCTCATCATTAACTACTCCCTCCCATCTCTCAGAACCCTCCAGGAGCCTAACATCATGTAAAGCAACATACAGCTCTATGGGGACTCGACCCTGAATATTAGGTTTAACAGTCAGCCTAACCTTCACCTTGCTTCCCCTTGAGGCAGGGTTTGGTGAAGCATTAACAACTACATCAAACATATTAGGGGTTATTCTTTTGATACGCCTCCAAGCAAGAGTAGAATAAACGGCTATAAAAATCATGAGGGAGAGCGATGCCAGGATAAGGATAGGCATGTTAAGTATGAGGCTAAATGCTAGGATAAATGCGATGGATTGATATGTTCTGACTATGTTTTTTGTCAGCTTCACCTCGGTGGAGGCACCTCCTCGACTATCTCCCTAATTATCTCGGATACCTCCTCCCTTGCAGATAGGGGGTTAAGCCGCCCTCCCCTCACAATTATTCTATGATTGAAGACCAGCCCAACGACGGATTTTACGTGGTCTGGCAAGATGTATGGTTTACCCTCCATCGCTGCCTCGGCTTTGGACGCATAGAGTAAAGCTACCTCACCCCTTGGACTAACTCCCAGAAGAACCCTCTCATGTCTTCTCGTAGCCTCAGCCAGCCCCACAATATACTCAAGAACCGACTTATCCGCTCTTACAGCCTTGACCTCCTCTATAGCCTTTAGAACCTCTTCACGAGAGCATACGGGATCTACTTCCATGAACTCGCCTTTCATCATCTTTCTTGAGAGTATCTCGACCTCGGTCATTGAGTCGGGGTATCCTAGCACAACTCTTACCAGAAATCTATCCAGCTCCGCCTCAGGTAGGGGGTATGTCCCCTCAAGCTCTATAGGATTCTGCGTGGCAATAAGCAGGAAAGGTCTAGGAAGACTATAAGTCCGAGACTCAACAGTAACCTGACGTTCCTGCATAGCCTCCAGTAAGGCTGACTGGGAGCGGGGTGAAGCCCTGTTTATCTCATCAGCAAGAACTATGTTGGCGAATATGGGACCCTCTCTAAACTCTAGCTCCCCGGTTGCCTTGTTGTAGATCAAAGACCCAGTTATATCGCTTGGCATTAGGTCTGCTGTAAACTGTATTCTGCTGAATTTTAATCCTAGGGCATATGCAAATGACTTTGCCAGGTAAGTTTTTGCGATGCCTGGTGGCCCTTCCAAGAGGATGTGCCCCTCGCTTAGAAGACCTAGAAGTATAGCGTGTATTGCCTCATCCATCCCTACGATAACTTCATGGACAGCCTCCCTGAGCCTCTCAACTAGACTCCTCACAACATCAATCTTCAATCTAATCACCTCCAATTATTAAACGACGTCTTTTAATCTTCCGCTTTGGCCCACCCTTATGATAAGGAATCATAAATGCTATTGCAGGTATGAGGGCTGCAAGAATGAAGAGAATTATCATACTCATTATCTTACCACCTTAAATCCCATTAACTCTTCTAGAAGCGCTAAGCTCTGCCTAAAGGTATCTACATGCTCTATACTTGGCTTCACTCCACCAAACCTGACTGACTCATATATTTGATAGAGCTTAATGAGATACTTTCTCTGCTCCGGAGCCAGGCTTAGAGATATCTTATTCACTACCTCTCTCATCGTCAAACTCCTCCTCAAGTTCAGTTTAAACGTTTTAACCAGGTCCTCAATAACTACGTTAAATACCCGCTTGATTGATTCGACGCTTCCTTCATTTTCCAACATGCGGTTAAATATATCAGTCCACCCGTATCTTGCCACTATGTATTCTTCGCTTTCTTTCTTTTTCCTGCTTTTTATCAATCTTATGGTCAGGGCTATAAGGAGTGTTAGTAATACTGCGTTTATTGTTATCCAGATTGCGGTATCTGATGACATTGCCTGGCTCGTCAATCCTCCACCACCACACTCTCGACAGGGAGGAATGTGAGTTCAGGGACAATATAAGATGGGCTCCCCGGAATCTCCTCTATCCTGTTAATAGTCCCTCCACCACCATGATCTAGGTCATAGTTGATTAGAAAAACGTTGTCTCCTAGTTCCTCTGGTGTAGCGGTTAAATCAACTGGATCTCCTATGGTTCGACGTATCTCTCCCCAAGGAGTGTAGAATGTTATTACTATTGAGCCCGCATAGTATTCTCCTTCTCTGGGAAGGTTAAAGACCAAGTATACCGGATTTGAGGGTTTTAGAGGATTTAGTGATACATCGATTATCGAGGGATATATGCGGAATAGCTTGAATTTAACGGTAATATCCTTCGGCGCATCAACGTTTACGTATCCCTCCCAGGAGTTCATTAGGACCCGGCCCTGAACTTTTATCATGCGTTCAACTCTTATTGTATGATTTCCCTGGGGGACATAGAATATCACCTCACCGTTATCATCTGTTACCCCTATTAGGTCTGCAAGCGAGACTACAACGCCTGATAATGGACTATAGGGCGCTGTCTCATTCCCGCTGAAAGCATATCCGTATCCTACATCAGCGTAGAGTATCTTCACCTTGACGCGTAGGGCGCCTGTTTCGGAGCCTCCCGGCATAAGTTCTCTCAGCGTATCTACTGCTTGCTCGATTACCTGTGTTGCTCCGACAAAACTCGAAGAGAACATGGTGAATGCTAAATACATGAATAGTATTGTGAGGATTATGGTTAATGTTCTCTTGCTTCTCGATGCCACCCTTCTCCCTTCCGTTAAAAAGATGCGGGGGAGTGATTGATATTAGTTTTCCGGATTTAAAAGATTGAGGGCCTCTGGAAGACGCCTTAGGCCATTTATTATTAGGTCCGGGTCCGCGTTTTTGAGCAGCTCTTCTCCGTGAGAGCCCCCCAAGACAGCTATCGCCTTTGTCCCCGCAGCTTTCGCGGCCATTACATCATAGATAGTGTCTCCAACATATACCGCCTCTTCTCCCCGTACCTTAAGAACCTCCAGGGTCTTAGAGATTAGCTTACCGTTGGGCTTCATGGCGTTGACATCGCTTCTCGTTATCACGGCGTTGAAGTATGGTGTTATTCCGGTTCTTCTGAGAGTTTTCATGACTCCTGCTCGCCCATTGTTGCTTGCTACAGCTAGTAGGTATCCCAGACGCCTTAATTCGTTGAGGATGTCCCTCACAGATTCTCTCAGCTCCGCTTTCTCAGCTGCCTCCATCTCGTATGGTATAAAGACTTCGTCAACTATTCTCATCAGGAATTCTCTGGGTCTGCTGGATATGCTTCCTATTATGACCTCGGTTGGGGTATATATGCTGGCCCACCCTACATCCACACCCTCCTCTAAAAGCCTCTTCAGCAACAGCTTCTTAGCCTCCCTAATCCTAAGTTTCTGGAGAACGAGGGTTCCATCCAGGTCGAAGATAACTGCCTTTATCACCGAGTCTCTGGGGGCCATGAGCTATGAGAAATATGTTGCGGGGACATGGATGAGATTTAAATTGGATTAAGGTTCTGGGTTTCGGTGATGCGTAAGGTTGCAGTTGTCGGGGTTGGACAGAGCAAGTTTGGGAGAGATACCAAGCATCCACTCCCAGAACTCTCGTGGATAGCTATCAAGGAGGCGCTTGAAGATGCGGGGGTTGAGAAGAGGGATATAGGGTTTGTCTCTCTAGCAAACCTCGGCGTATGGAGCTCAGAGTTCTTTCCAGCGCCCCTCGTCCTTGAGTATGCTGGCTTGACACCTTCGGGAAGCATGAGGGTAGAGGCTGCATGCGCATCTGGGAGTGCTGCTCTACGTGTGGCGTATCAGGCCGTTGCCTCCGGGATGACCGACATTGCGTTGGCTGTGGGGGTGGAGCGTATGAATGAAAGTGAGACGGCCAAGGTTGTTGAGCTGCTTGGAAGAGGTGGAAGCTACTTCTGGGAGTTCGAGCAATTCGGTCTAACATTCCCAGGATATTACGCCCTTTACGCAACAGCATACATGCAGGAATACGGGGC
>CAZHEC010000104.1:0-4771 GCA_964531465.1 uncultured Nitrososphaeria archaeon
GGAAGCGATGGAGAATTGAGCCAGACTATGTGAATGAGGTTCTAGGGCTTGAACTCAACGTGAGGGAGATTTACAAGGCTCTGAGGAAGATGAGGCACAGCGTAAAGATGTCGGGTGGAGCATTGATGGTCTCACCCCCTCCCTACAGGGTAGATATACTACATCCAATAGACCTTGTCGAGGACGTGGCTATAGGGGTGGGCTATGAATCCCTAGAGATAAAGCAGCCTGAGACCATAGTCTATGGCTCTCTCCATCCACTAACAAGGTTCGAGGAGATAATCAGGGCGACAATGCTGGGCCTAGGTTTCACAGAAGTTATGAACTTCACCCTAAGCAATGAGGAAGACGAGTATTGGAGAATGAACGTGGAGCCCCATCCCCACATAACACTCAAAAACCCGGTCTCAAGGGAATACAGCATACTGAGGACATGGCTCCTCCCAGGTCTTCTCAGGAACCTCTCGGATAACAAGGGAAGCCTTTACCCCCAGAGGCTCTTCGAGATAGGGGATGTAATCCAGCCGGATGAGAAGCTGCCTGAGAAGGCTAGGCGGATATCGAGGCTTGCATGCGTCTCTACACACTCGGAGGCCTCCTACAGCGAGATAAAGTCAGTGGCAGAGGAACTGCTCCGAAACCTCATGGTGAATGGATGGGAGCTTAACCCCGTAGACGAGCCACCCTTCATGGAGGGGAGGGCAGCCGAGATAACCCTAGAGGGAGAAAGGCTAGGAATAATGGGAGAGATACACCCAGAAGTCCTAGAGAAGTGGGGCCTCGAGATGCCCGTAGCCGCCCTCGAACTCTACTTAGACAAAATCATGCCACACGAACTTACACTTAAAGGCAAGCTAGGATAAACTATCTAATAGCCCCGCCACTTCCTTAAGCCTCCCGGAGAGAGGCCATGTGCCTCGCTATGATGGGGGGTGGTCGGTGGCGGGGCACATTCTATCTAGTTATCTCTTGCTGTTTGACGAACTCGTAGAGCTTCCTTGCATGGGGGTCTTTCTCGAAGTGTTCTCTTATCGGGGATATAATCTGGTCGAGTGCTTCTGCTACAGCGTTCTTTAGGTCTGCTGGATGCAGCTTACCCTCCATGTAGTCTTTCTCCAGTTCATCATAGCTCCAATACTCCACATCCCCCCCATATCTTGCAGGTCTCTCAACCTTGAGATGCCCGAGCTTCCTGAAGATTATATGTTTTGCATAGTCTAGGATTGGATTATCCTCAACGTTCTTAGGCGGACAGTATGCCTTGTTTATCTTCCTCTTAATGGTCTCAAGGTTGTCGTGGACAAAGATGCTGGTTTCCGGCAGGCTCTTACTCATTTTGGAAGCTATCTCCATGTCGAGCCTCCTATCCTCCTCGAACCCACCCTCCTTGATAGGCCCCTGGAGACCCATAAGCATGTGATGGTGGACTGCCACGGGCTTCTTGTATCCGAGTTTGGGTGCAAGCTCCCTGGCGAGCATGTTGGCCCTTCGCTGGTCTAATCCCAGCTGGCAGATATCTACATTCATGTAGAATATGTCGGCTACCTGCATGGCTGGATATATTATCTGTGCTGCCTCCTGCATCTCTCCCTCCCTCCTCCCCATTATGGGAAGTGCCCTAAGCATCCTCTTTATGGAGACGTTCCGTGCTACTGTTAGGACTAGCCTCCAATACTCGCTATCCGAGGCATGCTTGCTTGCCCAGACTATCTCCACCTTGCTGAGATCTATACCAGCTGCCTTCCAGACCTCCACGAAGTACTCCCCAACTCTCTTAATCTTCTCGAGGTCTCCACCCATCTTCTTGTTTATCATGGCATGCCAGTCAGCTAGGAGTAGCTTGAACCTGCATCCTGCCTCGAGCATGTCTTGGAGCTTGATTGCCCTGAGAACCCCGAATGGTAGGTGTGCGAGGCCGCTTGGCTCAAAACCATCGTATGCTATTGGATGCTCCTCCGTCTCCAACAGGCTCCTAAGCTCCTCCACTGTTATGACCTCCTCCGTCGGAGGCCTAAGCACCAGGTCTAGCCTCGACTCTAAATCCATTCCAACCCTAAGCCCCTAAGCCACCATATTAAATTATGAATCCCAGGCAGCCCATCTATGGCCAAAGCATGTTTCTTGAGAGGGGTTGTCTCTAAAGCCCGTATTCAGGGACTTTTTGGCCATAGGGAGACCCGTAAACCCGCCTAACATCACCTATAGACCGCAGCCCCCAGCCCCTCATGGAGACACACTAATCGATTAGAGCTTCAGCTAGTGCCGCCGAGAGCCCGGCGAACCCTCTCTGAGAGGTATCCACATCTAAGCATAACCGCATACTTTATAATCCATCCCTGGAGTCTATCTAGTTTGGTGGATACAGAATAGTAGTGGGAGAGGTTTAGAAAAATGGAGTCCAGGTTCCCGGTCAGGAAGGTTGTGAAACGTGATGGCAGGGTTGTCGACTTCGATGCTAGGAGGATCCGTGAGGCTATAAGGAAGGCAATGGTTCATGTTGGGGCATACGACGAGGAGACCCTGAAAAAGGTCGTTGACCACGTCTTGGAACTAATCGCGGAGAAGTATGGTGCGGAGAAGACTCCACATGTGGAGGAGATACAGGATATAGTGGAGCTTAGCCTCGTGAAGTTCGACCTCTATGAGGTAGCCAAGGCCTACATCCTGTATAGGAAGGAGAGGGAGAGGATACGTGAGGAGAAGAAGAAGATACTGGAGAAGGATTACGTGGATGAGGTGGATAAGGCCTTCAGCCTCAACGCTCTCCGACTAATGGCCAGCAGATACCTACTCAAGGACGAGAAGGGCAAGCTACGTGAAGGACCAAAACAGATGTTCCAGCGTGTAGCCGCACTAATGGTAATCCCCGACATACTCCATGACCCCGAGATATTCGATAAGGAGGGAAACCAGCCCAAGCACCCCAAGGAGGATTTCGACCCTGTCCAATGGGAGGGTAAGCTAGGCCTCGGAAGAAACAATGGAGGTTATGAGATTACGTGGAATCGATGGCACCTTGAGAGGATGAAGGCCCTCTACGATGAGCTAAATGAACAGAAGTCCATGAGGGTTCCCTGGAGCGTCCTCCTAAAGATGCTCTCCGAGGGAAGGTTCGAGAAGTACCACAGACAATGTAGGAAATACTATGAGCTAATGGTTGGGAAGAAGTTCATGCCAAACAGCCCCACGCTCTTCAACGCAGGGGCTAGGCTAGGCCAGCTCTCAGCCTGCTTCGTCCTCGACATAGACGACAACATAGAGTCAATAATGGATGCCGCTAAGGACGCCGCAGTAATCTTCAAGTCGGGTGGAGGAATAGGGATAAACTACTCTAAGCTGAGGCCCGAGGGAGACCTAGTGTTCTCAACATTCGGGGTTGCCTCGGGGCCAGTCTCCTTCATGCGTATAATCGATACTGTTACCGAGGTTGTTAAGCAGGGTGGGAAGCGCCGTGGAGCCAACATGGGCATCCTGGAGTCATGGCACCCCGACATAGAGACCTTCATACATAGCAAGGAGAAGGAGGGGTTCCTGGAGAACTTCAACATATCCGTTATGCTTGACGAGAAGTTCTGGCAATACTATGAGAAGGGTGAGCCTTACCCACTCATTAACCCGAGGGATGGGAAGGTCTGGAAGAAGATCGACCCACGTAGGCTATTTAGGGAGCTGGCGGAGGCGGCCTGGAGGACAGCCGACCCAGGGGTCCTCTTCCTCGACAACATCAACAGGCATAACCCCTTTAGGGAGAGCATGGGGCTAGTGAGGTCTACCAATCCCTGTGCCGAGCAGCCTCTCTACCCATACGAGTCATGTAACCTTGGAAGCATCAACGTCTACGCATTCGTTAGAAGAAGGGAGAACGGTGAGGCCTGGTTCGACTGGGACGCTCTAGAGGACGCTGTAAGGACGGCTACAAGATTCCTCGACAACGTAATCGACGTAAACAAGTATCCAATCCCCCAGATAGAATATAGGACCAAGATGTCTAGGAGGATCGGCCTAGGGATAATGGGCGTGGCGGATGTCCTATACGCCCTCAGGATACCATACAACAGCGAGGAAGGATTCGGCTTCATGAGCAGGCTCATGGAGTTCATAGCGTATCACGTCTACATGGAGAGCGTTAGGATTGCCGAGGAGAGGGGCTCCTTCCCCCTATATTGGCAGAGCACGTACCCCAAGGGCGAGATACCCATAGAAGGGTTCCACCACCCAGAATGGTGGACCATGGACTGGAGAAAACTATCCAACCTAGTGAAGGAGAAGGGGATACGGAACAGCCACGTAACAACCGTCGCACCAACGGGCAGCATCTCCATGCTCGTGGACGTATCATCCGGGCTTGAACCCCAGTTCGCCCTAGTATACGAGAAACACGTAACGGTTGGGACATTCTACTATGTTGACCTGGAGTTTGAGAGGCAGATGAAAGAGAGGGGATTATACGGCGACCAGCTGCTCAAGAAGATCTCGGAGAACGGCGGCTCAGTCCAGGGACTCGAGGAAGTTCCAGAGGATATCCGCAGGGTATTCCTCGTCGCCTACGATATACCTTGGTGGGATCACGTCAGGGCCCAGTATGAGGTCCAGAAGTGGGTTGACGCCTCGGTTAGCAAGACGATCAACATGCCCGCATGGGTTACCGTTGATGACGTGCTGAAAGCGTATCTATTCGCCTACAAGCTTGGACTCAAGGGAATAACAATATACAGGGATACCTCGAAGAGTAGCCAAGTCCTGGTTACTCCATCGCAGAGGCTTAACAAGT
>CAZHEC010000105.1:0-4755 GCA_964531465.1 uncultured Nitrososphaeria archaeon
TGGGTCTTAGGGAGGATGTGGGGGGGCTTGATCGTGGCGTCCGGGCAATTTGGATGTATATAGTCTCTGTGGCCGCCAGCATTGAGGAGGAGGCGAGGAGTATGGTAGAGTATAGGCTGAGGAAGGCTGGCCTAGAGGTCAGGCTCCAACCCCTCCTCATAGGTGGAAGAGAGGTTCTAGACATCTATGGTAGGGCTGGAGACCTAACCGTGGTAGGTGAGGTGAAGACCAGGCTCCATCCCAGGCATGTTAAGAGGTTCTTGTATAAGTTGGGGAAGCTGCGTGATAGAAGGCCTGACATCCTCGACCGGAGGCTCCTAATGGTTCTCTACTCGGCGTGGGCGCATCCTGAAGCTGTTGAGCTATGTGAAAGCAAGGGTATATGGGTGCTCTCGCCCACAAAGGACCTTGCGCCGCCTCCTAAATCCTTCTCAAGCTAATCATTATTTTGCTCGGAGGCCTTAAAGGGGTTTGAGGGTTCTCTTCACTGCCTCGGGTCTGAAGGTTGGGGGAGCGACCATGGCCATGCTCCACCTCCTCCTCGGCCTCCCCTCCCAGGGCGTCAAACCCATCCTCCTCTCAACCAAGCCTCTTCCAAGGTTCCGCTTCATCTACGAGAGGCTGAGGGAGAAGGGCGTGGAGATTATCTTCTTCGGAGACCCTATAGGCGGTGTCTGGTTCTGGCTCAAACTCTTCCTCGAGTCTATAAGGGTGATTAAGGAGAAGAATGTCGGCCTCGTCCATTGTCATGGAACTAAGGAGGCCCTGGTCGTCGGGTTGGCGGCCAAGCTTCTGGGCAGGAAGATGGTCTACACGGTTGAGGGAGACCCCCTACTAGAGATGAGGTATTCGGGCGGTTACGGCCTATTAAGCCGCCTGGCCCTAACCTTCGCATGGTTCGCTGGCCTCAGGCTCGCAGACGTTGTAGTCGGATGTAGTAGGTGGATGGCCCGCCACCTCGAGCGTTATGGCGTCGAGGCGCAGGAGGCGTCTAACCCCATTGACATTGAGAGGTTCTCCTCGGCTCATGGAGAGGGGTTGGGGGGTCTTAGGGTCGTCTCCGTGGCCAGGTTCGCAGAGGTTAAGGGTCTGGAGACCCTTCTACATGCGGCCAAGGAGGTCGTCTCACGTATCCCCGATGTTAAGTTCCTCTTGGTTGGCGGAGGCCCGCTTGAGGACAAGCTTAAGGACCTTGCTAAAAGACTGAGCATCCAGAAGAATATAGAGTTCATGGGATTTAGGTCTGACACCGAGAAGATCGTGGCAGGTTCGGATATCCTCATTCTACCTTCACTCTACGAGCCCTTCGGCATGGCTGCCGCAGAGGCCCTAGCAGCTGGTAAGCCTGTTATCGTGGCACGGACCGGGGGTCTCCAGGAGATTGTGAGGGATGGTGTGGATGGGTTCCTCTTTACTCCAGGGAATTATAGGGAGCTGGCTGAGAAGCTTCTCAGGGTTCTGAGGGATGAGGGGCTTAGGAGGAGAATGGGGGAAGAGGCGCGGAGAGGCGCCTCGAGGTTTGCTCCGGAGATTGTTGCCAAGACCTATGTGAGGATTTACAGGGAGGTTCTCTCCTGACATGTCTCCAGGGAATATCTTTTAAGACTCCGTCAACCCTTCGGTGATGATGCTTGGTATCAGTAAGGCTGTGATTACTGCTGCGGGGCTGGGGACGAGGCTTTTACCTGCCACTAAGGAGATTCCCAAGGAGATGCTCCCACTCTTTGTCAAGGGTCCTGGCGGAGGCGTCCTCCTGAAGCCCCTCATGCAGGTAATCTTCGAGCAGCTTTATGGCGTGGGTGTCAGGGAGTTCATCATAGTTGTCGGGAGGGGGAAGAGAGCCATCGAGGACCACTTCACACCAGACCCAGGATTCCTTAAACTCCTGAGGGAGAAGGGTAAGGAGGGCCTCCTAGAGGAGCTTGAGAGGTTCTATGATATGGTTTACTCGAGTAAGCTCGTCTTCCTCAACCAGCCTGAGCCACGTGGGTTTGGGGATGCGGTTCTCCTGGCCCGTGGACTTATCTCGGAGACCTTCCTAGTCCATGCAGGAGACACATACATAGCCTCAAGAGATAGCAGTCACTTGGAACTTCTGCTTGAAGTCCATGAGAGGTACGGTTCAGCCGCAACACTCCTTATAGCAGAGGTTGAGGACCCCAGGCACTATGGCGTCGTGGGCGGTAGGATGGTGGAGGAAGGCGTCCTGAGAGTGGAGAGGCTTGAGGAGAAGCCTGAGAAACCCTGGTCCAGGCTGGCAATCATGCCGGTATATGTTTTCGAGCCAAGTATATTCGACTCTCTGGCCGAGACTCCACCCGGTAAGGGCGGCGAACTTCAGCTGACCGATGGAATCGTAAGACTATTGAGGCGTGGCGGCAAGGTTATGGCGGCCAAGCTGCCGGATTATGTGCCTAGGCTGGACATAGGTAGCCCTGAGACCATATGGGAGGCCCTCAAGTCCTCTTACGAGCTTTCTGGCCACGGCTCAGATATTTAACCTCCCACATTCTCTTAACGTGGAGCCTTGATTCTGGTTACGGGTGGATTCGGGTTCATAGGTAGCCATTTGGTCGAGAGGCTGCTTGACCTAGGCGAGGATGTTGTAGTTCTCAGCCATCCAAGTCCTCCTGAGAACAATTACCAATATCTCCTCAATCACCCACGCTCCCATAATATGAAGGTCGTACTAGCAGATGCAAGGGACTTCGAGGCCATTAGAGGACTCTTCAGGTCCTTCAGGTTCAGCCTGGTGTATCACCTGGCAGCAGTAGCCTCCCATAGGCTAAGCATATCCAAGCCATACACATATCTAAACAACAACTATGTCACGGTCCTAAACGTGCTTGAGGCCGCTAGATCCACCGAGCCGTCGCCTAAGGTCGTCTTCACCTCGAGCAGCAGTGTCTACGGGGACCATAAGCCGCCCCTGAGAGAAGACCTAGAACCCAGGCCTAAGGGACCCTACGCCCTCAGCAAATACATGGGTGAGAGGCTCTGCAATCTATACCATGAACTCTATGGCCTCGAGTGCCCCATCATCCGATACTTTAATGTTGTTGGAGAGAGGTGTAGGGGGAATATAGTCTTCAGGGTCTTTGCTGAGAGGATTTTCTCGGGCAGGCCTGTCGAGGTCTATGGTAGATGGGTTGATGGAGTGTTTAGGCCTGCTGAGAGGGACTTCACATATGTGGACGACGCTGTTGATGGGACCTTGAGAGTCGGGGAGAGGGGTGGTGGCGCAGAAGTGTTCAACATAGGCTTCGGTAGGCCTGTAAGCGTCCTCAAGGTTGCGGAGCTAATGATGGATGCCATGGGCAGAAGGGTTAAGGTCGAGGAGAAGGAACTCAAGCCCCATGAGACCCTCATAAGCTACTCGGATAACAGGAAGGCGCGTGAGATGCTAGGATGGAGACCCAGGGTCGACCTAGAGGAGATGGTTAAGAGGTATGCGAGATGGTTCATGAGTGAGCGGGGTAGGCGATGAGGCTAGCCGTGGTAGGCCTGGGATATGTCGGCCTAACGTTTGCCGCAGCCCTAGCCTCACGTGGATTCAACGTTATTGGGCTGGACGTGGATGAGGAGAGGCTTAGGAACCTTGAGAGAGGCATCCCACCCTTCTATGAGGAAGGATTGGAGGAGCTGCTCCGCGTATCCGTGGCCTCAGGCAAGCTTAGGTTCACCAGTGATTACCGCAGGATGGTTGAGGAGAGCGACGCCTGCTTCATCTGCGTGGGGACACCTCCCAAACCAGATGGCTCTGTCGACCTATCCTTTGTCGAGGAGGCCGCTAGGAGTCTTGGGAGGGCCTTGAGGGAGCGTGGGAAGGATTATCTTGTGGTCCTGAGGAGTACTGTTCCGCCTGGAACTACCACTGGTCTCGTGGGCAGGGTTCTTGTCGAAGAGGAGGCCGAGGGGTTCGGTCTCTGCTTCAACCCTGAGTTTCTGAGGGAGGGGAAGGCCCTCGAAGACACCTTCCACCCCGATAGGATAGTGATTGGATGCGTTGATAGGCGGGCTGGGGAGAGACTTCTCAGCATATATAGGAGGTTCTATGGCGGAGGGATGCCACCCGTAGTCTTCACGAGCCCAGTTAACGCCGAGCTGGTGAAGTATGCCAGCAACGCCTTCCTAGCCATGAAGATTAGCTTCGCCAACATGCTCTCCTGGCTCTGCCAGGTCATCCCTGGAGCTGATGTAAGAGAGGTCTGCGAGGCCATTGGGATGGATAGGAGGATCGGCCGCGAGTTTCTCGGAGCGGGTCTGGGATGGGGTGGAAGCTGCTTCCCCAAGGATACCTTAGGACTTCTCAGGTTCGGGGAGAAGCTAGGCATCCCTCTACCCCTGGTGGAGGCCACCATACGGGTCAATGAGGAGCAGGTTGAACGGGTCTTGGATTTGGCCGAGGAGCTATCAGGGGGACTTAGGGGGAGGAGGGTCGCGGTCCTAGGTCTCGCGTTTAAGCCTGGGACTGACGATGTCAGGGGTTCTAGGTCTATAGAGCTTGTCAAGAGGCTTCTCGAGAGGGGTGCCAGGGTTAGAGTTCATGACCCAAAGGCGGCTGAGAATGCCAGGAAGATTCTGGGAGACCGTGTAGAGTATGCTGGGAGCGTTGAGGAGTGCCTCAGGAACGCAGAGCTCTGTATCCTGGCCACCGAGTGGCCCCAGTACAGGGAGATTGACGGTGAAACCTTGAAGAGGCTTATGAAGACCCCAGCCCTACTAGATGGGAGAAGAATCTACGACCCTGCAAGA